>DASVNS010000023.1:0-40879 GCA_036383735.1 Phenylobacterium sp.
CGCGCCCGCCTGGCGCCCACCTGCATGAAGGTGGCGGAGGCGAAGGTGGCCATGGTGTGCATGAAGCCGTAGGTGGCTCCCGTCCGCAGCCACTCCTGGGCCTTGGGGTCGCTGACCCCATGCGCGGCAAATGCCCCGACCGCCACGGCGACAAAGCCGCCCACTGCGGCCAGGGTCATCCAGTTCCGCCGTGTCCAGAAGCCCATCGGCGCCCCCTGCCATGCCCAGGTCACCCCCATACAGCAGGCCGCCGATCCTTCCATGGCGCTTCTTTCTCCAGTTGCGCAGCCAGGCGGAACAGCGTGGCTTCGTCGGCGTAGCGGCCGGTGAACATCATCCCGATGGGCAACCCCGCCGAGTCCGTCTCAAGCGGCAGGCTCATGGACGGCTGGCCCGAATAGTTGAACGGCGGCGTGAACGGGAAAGTGCGGCCCTGGCGGCGGTTCACCTCCTTGGGCTCCAGCTTCACGGGATCGATGAAGCCGACCTGCGGCACGGGCGTGCCCAGCACAGGGGTCAGGTAGACGTCGACATCGTCGAAGAAGGCCAGGGTCTGGCGGTTCAGCATCCGCGTCTCCTGGAGCGAGCGCATGACGTCGGCGCCGGTCTGGCGCCGGCCGGCCCTCAGCGTGGCCCAGGTCAACGGCTCAAGCTCGTCTTCGTCGGGCTCGCGGCCGACCTGTGCGATCAGGCGGTCCATGCCGGCGGCGAAGTTGGCGGCAGCGGCCGGACCGCGCGAGGCGTAGAGCGCGCGGTAGTCGATGCCCAGGCCCTTCTCGACGACCTCATGGCCCAGGCCGCTCAGGAGCATGGCCGTGCGCTCCAGCGCGGCCTGGATCTCAGGATCGATCGGGCGGCCTGACGGCGTTTCGGACGCCCAGGCGATTCGCAGCTTGCCGGGGCTGCGGGTGATCTCCTCGGCGTAGGGGCGCGCTTTCGCGGGCGCGGCATATGCAGCGCAGGGGTCGGCGTAGCCGGTGGCGTCCAGCATGGCGGCGCTGTCGCGCACGGTGCGGCTGACCACGTGGTCGACGACATTGCCCAGGGCGTAGTCGAAGCCGTCGGGCAGGTTCGGGTTGCGGTCCCGCGTGACCTTCAGGCCCACGAGGCCGCAGCAAGCCGCGGGGATGCGGATCGAGCCCAGCCCGTCCGAGGCGTGGGCGAGGGGCACGATGCCCGCCGCCACGGCAGAGGCTGCGCCGCCGGACGAGCCGCCGGCGATATGGTCCGGGTTCCACGGGTTGCGGCAGGCTCCGAGATGCCGGCCCTCGGTGGTTCCGGTGATGCCGTATTCCGGCGTGTTCGTCTTGCCGAGGGGGACGACCCCGGCGGCGCGGTAACGGGCGGTCAGGCCGCCGTCCTCGGTGTCGACGATCTCGCGGGCGAACCGGCTGCCGAAGCTGCGGGGCCAGCCCGCCACCGGCATGCCCAGGTCCTTGATCAGGAACGGCACACCGTGGAACGGCCCCGCCGGCAGGGCCGCCGCCGCCCGTCGGCGCGCATCGTCGTAACCCTTGTAGACGACGGCGTTCAGGGTGGGATTGTGCCGTTCGATCCGCGCGATGGCCGCCTCGACGAGTTCGGGCGCGGTCACCTGCTTCCTGGCCACGAGCTCGGCGAGGCCCAGCCCGTCGTACTCGGAGTAATCGTCCATCAGCGGCCTCCGCCAGCGAGGAAGGCGAGCTTCTCGACCGGCGAGAGGTCCCGCACCTGGCGCTTCAACGCACCGAACGAAGCCTCGGCGGCGTCGAGGGTCTGGATGATGTCGCGGGGGGTCATGGCGGCGCAGAGGAACATGTTGTGCCAGGGGTGCACGTAGACACCGCGCGCCAGCATCTCGGACGAGAAGCAGAAGCCCTTGCGCAGGTCGGGATCGTCGTCGAACAGGAACAGCGGCAGGACACTGGGGCCGGTCTGGCGGAAGCCGAACCCCGCCGCCTTGGCCCGTTCGGCGAGCCCGGCGCGCAAGGTGTCCCCCAGGGCGGTGATCCGCTCCAGGTAGTCGGTCTCGCGGATGAGCCGCAGTGTCTCCAGCGCCGCCGCCATGGTCGCCGCCTGGTACCAGAACGAGCCCGTCACATAGATCGAGGCGGCCGCCGCACGGGCCTTGTCCGAACCCAGCATCGCCGAGAGCGGATGGCCGTTGGCCAGGCATTTGCCCCAGGTCGAGAGGTCCGGCTGCACGCCCAGCCGGCTCCACGAACAATCGCGCGACAGCCGGAACCCGGCGCGCACCTCGTCGACCACCAACAGCGCTCCGGTCCGGTCGCAGAGCGCGCGGGCGCGGCGGGCATAGGCGGGGTCCGGATCGGCCTGGTCTATGAACGCGTCGTGCTTGATCGGCGCGGCGAAGATCGCGGCCAGGTCGTCGCCGGCCTGGGCCACCGCCGCCTCGAGGCTGGCGACGTCGTTGTAGTCGCAGAAGATCTGGTGCGCCCGATCGCTCTCGATCACCCCGGCGGGTCGCGGCGTGCACCACGGGATCGCTCCGTGATAGGCGCCCCTGGCCCGGATCACGATCCGGCGCCGGGTGTGGGCCCGCGCCGTGGTCAGCGCCATGGTCGTGGCGTCCGTGCCGTTCTTGCAGAAGATCGCCCAGTCGGCGTGGCTGACCATGCCGGTCAGCGCTTCGGCCAGCTCGACGATCAGGGCGGTGGGACCGGTCAGCGTGTCGCCGCGCTCGAGCTGGCGGACATAGGCCGCGTCGATCTCGGGATGGGCGTAGCCGAACAGGTTCGGGCCGTAGGCGCACATGTAGTCGAGGTAGCGGGCGCCATCGACGTCCCAAATGTGGGCGCCTTCGCCGCGCTCGAAGAACTGGGGGTAGTCGTCCGGCAGCAGACCCACCGACTGATGGCCGTACATGCCGCCCGGGATGACCGCCGCGGCCCGCTCCCGAAGCTCACGGTCACGGCTGTTGGTCCGGCTCATCGCCCGCCTCCCTTATCGTTGTTCAGGAGAGCTTACGCCGAGCGCGCCCGCTGTCGACCGTGGTGGCGCCGACTCCGTATAAACCGGCCCGATGTCACTGCCGATCCGTCTTGGCTTGTTCTACTCGGCGATCTTCGTCGGGACCGGCGCGACCGCGCCCTACATGCCGGTGTGGTTCGCCCATCATGGGCTGTCGGGCGCGCAGATCGGGCTGATCCTGTCGCTGCCGCTGCTGGCGCGGGCGTTTACCGCCCCGTTGCTGGCGATCTGGGCGGACAGCTTCAAGCTGCGCCGCACCGCGCTCAGCTTCATGAGCCTGGCGGTGGCGGCAGCCTATGCGCTGATGGCCCTGCCGCTGGGCTTCGCGGGCTGGACCATGGTGTGGTTCGCCGCCTCGTCGGCGATCTCGACCATTTCGCCGCTGACGGACGTGATCGTCCTGAACCGCGCGCGGCGCGACGGCTTCAACTTCGGCTGGCCGCGTGGCATCGGCTCGGTGGCCTTCATCATCGCCAATGTGGCCATGGGCGCCATCCTGACCTGGGGATCGCCTGACCTGGTGCTGGTGTGGATCACGGCTGCGGTGTCGGCGACGGCGCTGGCCGCCCGGTTCCTGCTGCCGCCCGATCCGGTGCACGAAGAGGGGCATGTGGCCGGGGCGGCCGACCGGTTCGCGGGGCTGCGCGGCCTGGTGCGCGATCCTGGCTTCATGACCGCGGCGGTAGCGGCCGGGCTGATCCAGTCCGGGCACGCGTTCTACTATGGCTTCTCGACCCTGGCGTGGAAACAGCAGGGGCTGCCGGAAAGCATGACCGGCGTCCTTTGGGGCTTCGGCGTGGCCGCCGAAGTCGGCTTCATGTGGTTCATGGAGCCTTGGCGACGGCGCGTGGGGCCGCGGAACCTGCTGGTGCTGGGCGCGGTCGCCGGCGCCGCACGCTGGACGGCCATGGCCTTCGCGCCGCCGCTGTGGGCGCTCTTCCCGCTGCAGGCGCTGCATGTGCTGAGCTATGCGGCCACCTTCCTCGCCTCGCTGCAACTCGTCGAGCGGCTCTCCACGCCGCAGAACGCCTCGGCGGCCCAGGCGCTGAACTCGGCGCTGTCGGGCGGGGTGCTGATGGGACTGGCGACCATGGCCTCGGGGCCGCTGTTCGACCATTTCGGAGTTCGCGGTTATCTGCTGATGTCGGGGATGTGCGTGCTGGGCCTGCTCGGCGCCCTGCGGCTGTATGGGGTGCGCCGGCTGGACCCCGCGTAAGGAGGAACCGTGACCCTACGCCTCTTCGGCTGCGTCTGCGGCCAGTTTCATAGCCCAGGCTCGGCGATGGGCATGGCCGGCGAGCGGGTAAGCGTGCCGATCCCCTTCTATGTGCTTGAGCATCCCGACGGCGTGGCGCTGTTCGAGCGCATTTTCTCACACAGTCGTTGTCACACCATATAACATTGCAATTCTTACGGTTAGCAGGCTAAACCCAAACACACTCAAAGGATTGGCGCGGCTAGGGCCTCGGCGAGCGTGCGGTTGTGGCGGAACTAGGTAGGCTCCCGTACTCACGACGGAATTCGACCATGACCTCTGGAGCCGATCTACCGCAACTGCATGGCGGCCTCGTGCTGACCGACGGAGGGTTGGAGACCTGCCTGATCTTCCATGACGGAGTCGAATTGCCGCACTTTGCGGCCTTCGTGTTGCTGCGCAGCGAAGAGGGACGAGCGACCCTGCGGCGATACTACGAGCCCTACTTGCAAATCGCCCAGAAGGACAGGCGGGGGTTCATCCTGGAGAGCCCCACTTGGCGGGCTAGCGCGGACTGGGCGGACCGGCTGGGCGTCTCGCACGCCGAGTTGGCGGAGCTCAACGGCGCGGCCATCCGCCTGATGCAGGCGCTGAGGGACGAGTATAAGGGGCGGGTGTCGCCGCTGGTGGTGTCGGGGTGCGTTGGCCCACGCGGCGACGGCTATGATGCCGGGGAGCTCATGACCGCGGAGGCGGCCGAGGCCTACCACGCCAACCAGATCGCGGCATTCGCGGAGGCCGGCGCTGACATGATTACGGCTATCACCATGACCAACGTCCCGGAGGCGATCGGCCTCGCCCGCGCCGCCCAGGCGCTGGGCGCGCCAGTGGTGATCTCATTTACCGTAGAGACCGACGGGAAGCTGCCCACCGGCCAGGCGCTCGGCCAGGCGGTGCGGGAGGTGGACGCCGCTACCGGCGTCTGGCCGGCCTACTACATGGTCAACTGCGCGCACCCGACCCACTTCGCCCAGGCCTTCAAGGCCGGCGCGCCATGGCTGGAGCGCGTGCGGGGACTACGTGCCAACGCATCCAGGCGCAGCCATCAGGATCTCAATGACGCCCCCGACCTGGACGACGGCGATCCCGCCGAGCTGGGCGCCGAACACGCCGACATCCTGCGACGATTGCCCCAGATCAAGGTGTTGGGCGGGTGCTGCGGCACCGACCATCGCCATGTCGCAGCCATGAGCCGGGCCTGCGAACCCGTCTGAAGCCGGCTCAGAAACGGACCTTCGGAGCGTCCAGGAAGGGTCGATAGCGCGGCCCGACGGCGTTTCGGACGACCAGGCGATCCGCAGCTTGCCGGGGCTTCGGGTGATCTCCTCGGCGTAGGGCCGGATCTTCGCAGGCGCGGCATATGCGGCGCAGGGGTCGGCGTAGCCGGTGGCGTCCAGCATGGCGGCGCTGTCACGCGCGGTGCGGCTGACCACGTGGTCGATGACATTGCCCAGGGCGTAGTCGAAGCCGTCGGGCAGTTTCGGGTTGCGGTCCCGCGTGACCTTCAGGCCACCAAGTCGCAGCAAGCCGCGGGGATGCGGATTGAGCCCAACCCGTCGACCATTTCGGAGACCGCGGTTGTCTGCTTATGTCGGGGATGTGCGTGCTGGGCTTGCTCGGCGCCCTGCGGTTGTATGGGGTGCGTAGGCTGGACCTGGCGTAAGGAGGAACCATGACCTTGCGCCTCTTCGGCTGCGTCTGCGGCCAGTTTCATAGCCCGGGCTCGGCAATGGGCATGGCCGGCGAACGGGTAAGCGTGCCCATCCCCTTCTATGTGCTTGAGCATCCCGACGGGGTGGCGCTGTTCGACTGCGGCCTGCCGGCGGCGATGTGCGACCGCTCCGAACCCTATCTGCAGGCGCTGCAGGCCCACGACCTCGACGTGAGCCTGACGCCCGGGGAGACGCTGACCCGGCGCCTGGAGCAGCTGGACATCGATCCGGCCCGCGTGCGCTACGCCGTGCTGTCGCACCTGCATTTCGACCACGCCGGCGGGTTGCGGGAGTTGCCCAACGCGACGGTGGTGGTGCAGCGCCGCGAATGGGAGGCCGGGTTCGAGCCGGAGCTCGCGGCCCACTACGGCCTCCGCAAGCGCTACTTCGACCTGGGCCATGCGGTGGACCTCGTCGACGGCGAGCACGACCTGTTCGGCGACGGATCCGCCGTTTGCGTCCCGAGCTATGGCCACACGCCGGGCCACCAGTTGTTGCGGGTCAGGAGCGAGCAGGGCGACCACATCCTGGTCGGCGACGCCTGCTATCACTGCGGTGTCGTGGAGAGCCGGCAGTTTCCCGCCTATTCCGACCATGCCCTCATGAACCGGTCTCTGGACCATCTGCTGTCGCTGCGCGACCCGCAGACGGTGATGGTCTTCGGCCACGACCCCGCACAGTGGGGCGAGACGCCGGTGCTACCGCCTCTGAGAGCCTGAAGCCGGCGGCGACGCGGGGGCGCGAACGGCGCGTATGACGATCTGGCAACCGAACAAGGTCGGGAACATCGCCGTCAGCCGATGAACGGCGAACTTCCGCAGCCGGTCGGGCAGCAGGGTGAACGGGAACCTGGCGTACTCCGGCATCCACGTCCCTGCGGCCACCGTAACATCCGTGACCTGAAGGCCGCAGGCCTCGAACAGGCGGCGCAGCGAACGCTGCGTGAACCAGCGAAGATGGGTGGCGTCCATGATACCGACGCTGGTGTAGTCGAACCGTCCGAACAACAACCTTAGCCTGACGGTCCAGTGGGCGACGTTGGGCACGGAGGCGATGATCGATCCATCCCGCGCGAGGATGCGGGTCGCCAGTGCGAGAATCTGGCTGGGCGCCGCCACGTGCTCGATGACATCCGAGAAGAGGATGACGTCGAACGGCTTCTGGGCTTCGACGAAGCGGTCATCCAGTGCGCCCCACACCACGTCGAGGCCGCGCGAGCGGGCGACGTCGGCCCGAGTGGCGTCGGGCTCGACCCCAACCACCACGTTGTTCTTGTCGCGCGTCGTCCGCAGCGTCAGCGCGCCGGCGCCACAACCGACGTCCAGCACACGGACATGTTCGGGCATCCAGCTGCGCACAATCCCAGGGACCTCATAGGGATCCTCTTTGATGACGGAAGTGCCCTGGTCGTACCTCAGAGCTTCCGTTCCGGAACTCACAAGCCCCTCAGCGTGCGCGTCCGGACTCCTCGATGCCGCGCTCAACAACTTCACAGCCCCTGTCATGCATGTCGACAATCTGCCGGGCACTACAACCAGCGCGAGTTTCGTCCGCGAGCCGACCATGTCAATGGCTCGTCGAGTCGGCCGGGCGAATCGGACCCGGAAAGTGACTCGATTGGAGGGGCGCCATGCGCGCGCCGAACGTCGCCGCGCGGCATCTCGATGATCGGGGTGGCGGCGAGATCCGGAGATCCTCTGCGGCGGGTGTGTGGGCGCCGCGGGGAAACGAGGATCTCCGGTCCCTCTCGCGGGAGCGCGTCAGGCGGCGCGGCCGAACTCGATAGCCGAGACCACCACATCCATGACCGTGTCGCGGAAGGCGACAACGGCGGGTTCGCCTGGGGCGGCGCCGGCGGCCACCATCAGGGGCAGGAGGTGTTCCTCGCGCGGGTGGGCTTCGCGGCCATATGGCGCTGCATCCCAACGGGCGAGGGCGGCCTCACGGTTCGCGGGATCGGCGACGGCGGCCGCGAGCCATTGGTCGAACGTCGCCGAGCGCGCGGTGAAAGCGGGCGAGAAACCCCGCATGTTGTGCCAGCTCATGCCCGAGCCGACGATCAGCACGCCCTCGCCGCGGAGCGGCGCCAAGGCGCGGCCGGCGGCGAGGTGGGCTTGCGGATCCAGGTCCGCCTTCAGCGACAGCTGGACGACCGGGATGTCGGCCTCCGGCGTCACCAGTTTCAGCGGGACAAAGACGCCGTGGTCCCAGTCGTGCGCAGGGTCCTCCGCGGAGGCGATGCCCGCCGCCTCGAGGAGCTGGCCGACCTTGCGGGCCAGGCCGGGGGAGCCGGGCGCCGCGAAGGTCAGCTGGTAGGTGTGCGGGGGGAAGCCGTAGTAGTCGAAATCGAGGCCAGGCGATCGGCCGGTGGCGACGGTGAAGACCGGCGCCTCCCAGTGGCCGGAAACCACCAGGATGGCCTTCGGACGCTTGGGGAGGCTGGCGATGAGCCCCCGGAGATAGGCCGTGGTGCGGTCCCAGGTGTCGGTCGGACCGCGGCCCCACTCCATGAAGAAGCAGGGACCCGCGCCGTGGGGGAGGAAGACGGTGGGCAGGGTCATGGCTTTGCCTGGGATCTTTCCGGGTTGGGTCAGGCGGCCTTGGCGGCCGGGACATCGTCGACGATCTTCTCGATCCAGCCGGCGAAATGGGCGCCGTACGACCGCAGGAATTCGGCCGTGCCTTGGTTCACCAGTTCGCCGTCGTCGTCGAACAACGCGAAGGCGTTGCCGACATAGGCCTCCTGGCTGAGCAGCGGCACGTTCAGGAACACCAGCGACTGGCGCAGGTGGTGGTTGGCCCCGAAGCCGCCGATGGCGCCCGGCGACGCGCTGATGACCGCGCCCGGCTTGCCGTTCCAGACGCTCGCGCCATAGGGCCGCGAGCCCACGTCGATGGCGTTCTTCAGCACGCCCGGGACCGAGCGATTGTATTCGGGGGTCACGAACAGCACGGCGTCGGCCGCGGCGATCTCGTTGCGGAAGCGCACCCACTGCGCCGGCGGATCGGACTCCAGGTCCTGGTCGAAGTGCGGCAGGTCGCCGATCTCGACGATGTTGAACTTGAGGCTGGGGGTCAGGGCGGCGAAGGCTTTGGCCAGCTTACGGCTGACGCTGTCCTTGCGGAGCGACCCCACCACGACGGCGACATTGCGGGCTTGGGACATGATCGGGTTCCTTCGAGAGAGGGTTTCGGCTCAGGCGGCGCCGGGTGAAGGGAAGATGGCCCGTTCCTCGTGTGTTGATAATCCAGCCTCCATGGAGGATTGTATCTCCAAACAGGAAGTAATCCGATGGACCGCCTGGATGAGATCCGCGCCTTCACGGCCGTCGCCGAGGCTCGCAGCTTCACGCAGGGCGCCCGGAAGCTGGACGTCTCGGGCGCACAGGTTTCGAAACTCGTGGCGCGGCTGGAGAACCGGCTGGGCGCGCGGCTGCTGAACCGCACGACCCGGGATGTCTCGCTGACCGACACGGGCCAGGCCTATCTGGAGCGGGCGCGGGAACTGCTCGAGACCTTCGACGCCCTGGAGGGTTCGGTGCGCGATCAGAGGGGGCCGTCCGGCAACCTCAAGATCTCGGCGCCCGTCTCGTTCGGCAGGAACCAGCTCACGCCGGCGATGCTGGATTTCGTGCGCGGTTGCCTGGGCGTTTCGCTGGACGTCGCCTTCTCCGATCGGATGGTGAACCTGGTGGAGGAGGGCTTCGACGTCGCGGTGCGCATCGGCCACCTGACCGACTCGTCCCTGGTCGCCAGGCGCCTGGCGGCGGTGCGGATGATCACCTGCGCCTCGCCGGACTATCTGGCCAGCGCGGGGACGCCTCGGACGCTGGAGGAGCTGGCGCATCACGAGGCGATCCTCGACACCAACGCGCGTGACGCCACGCTGTGGCCCTTCGGGCGACGCGGCGAGGGTCGGGAGGCGCGGGTGCGCGGTCGCCTGCGGTTCAACGGCGCCGAGGCCTGCGTCGAGGCGGCGGTGAAGGGGTTCGGCATCGTTCGAACGCCGGCCTTCGCGGCCGCGGAGGAACTGCGCGCCGGGCGGCTCGTGCCGCTCCTGTGTCACCTGGAACCCGAGGAAATCCACGTGCATGCGGTCTATCCGCACGCACGGCACCTGGCGGCGAAGGTGCGCGCCTTCGTGGACTTCCTGGCGAAGCGGTACGCGGGCGAACCCGAGTGGCATCGAGGCTGGGGCGAACAACACCCCTCGGGCGGAACGCCGGCCTGACCGCTCTCACACAGCTCCGGCGGGCTCCGCCAGGGCGTCGCGGAAGAGGTGCCGCCCGACCCTCGGCGCCGCGAGGGCTTCGGCCATCTGGGGTCAGTGCGCGCCGCGGCCGTCGGTCATGCCGCCCGCGCCGCCCATCAGTTCCCGCTTGCGCATGTCGATCTGCGCGCCGACCCCCTTCAGGTCCATCTCCGACTTGCGGCATTCGGGGAAGTACTCGGTCTCTTCCTCTTCGACGTGGTGCTCGATCACCTCCTGCAACACCTTGACCTTGGCGTCGTAGTATTGATCGTCGGGCCGCATCCCTTCGAGCTGGGCAATCAGGTCCTTGGCCGACGCATGCTCGACGACAGCCTCGTTCACCACCTCCTCGTCGCTCACATACTGGCGGGACGCCGGGTAGAAGATTTCCTCTTCGATTCGGGTGTGGACCTTCAGTTCCATGGCGATCTGCTGGAAGATCTGTTGCTTCTCGGCGTTGTCGTCCTTGGCCTTCTCGTACTGCTTGAACAGTTTCTCCACCTCGCGGTGGTCGCGCATGAGCAGGCTGACCGCGTCATTTCCGGACATGGTGGCGCGGCCGGACTTGGCGACGCCGTCGCTCGACTTGGCCTTCGAGGATTTCGACTTGGAGGTGGAAGATTGGGTGGCGGGGGCCATGACGCTCTCCATCGGGCTGGCTTTTGTTCGAGCAAGAACCCGCCGTCGACGCCGGGGTTCCGGACCTTGATTTTATGAGTGGCGCCGGTTCGTTAGGGGGATGAGCAACCCGCCCCGAGTCACTGTCGCCGGCGCCGGCGTACTGGGCCTGACCACGGCGTTGGGGCTGGCGGACGCCGGCTGCGTGGTGACGGTGTGCGACCCCGGCGGCCCCAACGCCTCCGGCATTGCGGCCGGGATGATTGCGCCGGTGTTCGAGGCGGTGCTGGACGAGAGCGCCCGGCCGCACCTCGGCCTGCTCGTGGCGGCGCGCGACCTGTGGCCGGGGCTGGCCCAGCGGGCGGCGATCGACCTCGATCGGTCAGGGGCCATGGCGGTGGGCGGCGAGCTTTGGCTGCAACGCGTGGCGGCCGGGTTCAGGGGGCTGCAACTCACGCCCTCCGAAATTGACGGCGACACGGCGCGTGGGCTGGCCCCCGGCCTGTCGGACGCCTTCGACCGGGCGCTGCTGACCCGCGAGGACTGGCGGGTGGATGCGGCCTCGGCCATGGCCGCCCTGGCGCGGGCGGCGACCGCGGCGGGCGTCGCGTTTGAGCGCAGGACGGTGCGCGAGCGCGGCGACGCGGACGTCCTGGTCGTCGCCACGGGCGCCGCGGACAACCTGATCGACGTCGCGCCCGAGCTTGCGACCCTGGCCCCGATCAAGGGGCACATCGTGCGCGTCGCAGCCGCGTGCGCCGGCGCCACCGTGCGGAGCCTGGGCGCCTACGCGGCGCCGGGATCGGGCATGGCGTTCGGGGCGACCATGGAGCCGGGCCGTTCCGACCTCGGGATCGAGGAGGACAGGGCCGCGCCCCTGCTGGCCGCGGGGCTCAAGCTGTTTCCCGGCCTGCGCGGCCTGCCGGTCGAGGTGGCGGCGGGCGTGCGGGCCGCGACGCCGGACGGCTTGCCGATGGCGGGTCCCGGCCGCGAGCCCGGCGTAGTGCTGGCGGTCGGGTCGCGGCGCAACGGCTGGCTGCTGGCCCCGCTGGTGGCGCAGGTCGTGGTGGCCTGCGTGACGGGGCGCGACGGGGGCCCGTATGCCGCCCGGCTGGATCCGGCCCGCTTCGGCGGGTGACGCCGAGCGGCTTCCGGGTCTCGGACCAGCAGCGGGGCTCGCCTACTTCGGCAGCTTGAAGACGATGGGGATCGAGACCTGGGCGCCGCCGACCGCTTGGCCGTCCACGGTCTGTGGGCTCATCCGGAAATATCTCGCCAGCTTCAGCGCGGCGGGGCCGAAGCCCATGTCGGCGGGCGTCTCGGAGAGCAGCCGACAGGCCGAGACCGCGCCGGCGTCGGTCACCTCGCACGAGATCACGGCCTTGCCTTCCACCTCCATCCGGACGGCGCGGTCGGGATAGAAGCGCGCCATCTCGCCGCCGCCCGGCTTCTTCAGCCAGTCCGGGTTGCGGATGGTCTGCTTGACGGCGGGCGAGGGCGTGGGTGGGGCGGGCGGATCTACCGTCACCGGGCCGGGCGTCGGAGTGATGTCGGTGAGCGGCGCCACCGGAAGGGGCGTCACGGGCAGGGTGTTGTCGGTCGGAGCGGGATCGCGCGGCGCGATGGTCGGGCGCTTGATCTCCGGGGTTGGCGGCGGCGGCCTATCGCGCAGGGGGCTGAGGTCGACGATGATCGCGGGATCCTCGACCGTGGGCGGCGGCGTCGGCGGGGCGAACTGCATCATGGCCAGGTAGGCCACGATCAGGGCGTGCACGCCCAACGAGATGGCGACCACCACGGTGGTGCGGCGTGACAGGCGCTTGCCCCGCGGCGCCAAGTCGAAGGGCAGGGGCTGACGGATGACCATGGCTTGCTCCCAGTTCTCTTTCGCGCCGTCATGGCGACGCTGTGAGCCAGGAGGCGCGTGAATTACAGCAGTAATTTGTCAAAGCCGGACAAGCTTGGCGGCAATGTTCGGCGGCGGGGTTAGCCGCACGTTAACCATGATCGGCGACCACTGGCGTATGGCCGTCCAGGGAATCCGGGGGATCGTCGAAGCGGCGATCCAGCGCGCCTCCGAAGCGACGGGGGTCGATTTCGGATTCCTGATGAAGACCGCGGGCCGCGAAAGCAGCTTCAACCCGCGCGCCCAGGCTTCCAGCTCCTCGGCCGCCGGCCTCTTCCAGTTCGTCGACCAGACCTGGCTGTCCACCCTCAAGCAGCACGGCTCCAAGCACGGCTATGCCCGCTACGCCGACCTGATCAGCCGGGGGGCGGACGGCCGCTACCGCGTGGCCGACGGCGAGGCGCGCCGGGCGGTCATGGACCTGAAACTGGATCCGCACGCCGCTTCGTTGATGGCCGGCGAGATGACCGCCGACCACGCGGCCTATCTGAAAGGCCGCGTCGGCCGCGCGCCCACCTCCGGCGAGCTCTATGTCGCGCACTTCCTGGGCCCGGCGGGCTCGGCCAGGCTGATCCAGGCGGCCGAGAGCCAGCCGGGAGCCTCCGCGGCCTCGCTGTTCCCGGACGCGGCCCGCGCCAACAAAGCGATCTTCTACCGGGAGGGCCGCGCCGCCACGGTGGGCGAGGTCTATGCCAACCTGACCAGAACCGGCGGCGGAGACGGCGTGGCCGTCGATCGCGCCGCCCCGTCCCCCGATCCCGAGGACGGCGGGTTCATCCAGTACGCCTCGAGCCGCCGGACCGCGCGCCAGCGTGAACAGGACGCCCTGGTCGCCATGATCCTGCGCGGCTCGCAACCCGCCGACCAGGCCGGCGTCGGCAGCCGCCTGACCGGCTCGCTGTTCACCAGCGAGATGCTGAAGGTCCTGTCGGACAACCGCGACAGCTAGGTTCCCGCGGCCGGAACGGCCGGATCAGCCGGCCGCGCCGTCTGCGAACATCGCCTCGATGTGGGCCTCGTCGTAGCCCAGCTCGCTCAGGACCTGGCGCGTGTGCTCGCCGAGCTTCGGGGCCGGAGGCAGGCGCTCTGCGTCGGCGCCGGGGAAGCGCACCGGGGCCGCGGGCGAGCGGTAGGTTCCGCCCCGGCCGTCCTCGACCTCGACGAAAGCGCCGGCGGCGGCAGCCTGTGGGTCGGCGGCGACCTCGGCCGGGGTCTGCAGCGGCGCCCAGGCCAGGTCTGCGGCGTCCAGGCGCGCGGCGATCTCCGCAAAGGGCAGGGCGGCGAAGCCGGCGTCCAGTTCGGCGACCAGTTGTGCGGCGTGCTGGCGGCGGGCCTTGCCGGTGGCGAAGCGGTCGTCGGTCACCAGGTCCGGCCGCCCGGCCGCCGCAGCGAACGTCTCCCAGCCGCCGCCGGAGCCGCGGGGATTGTGCACGAACCAGCGGTCGTCGGCGCTGCGGTAATAGTTGGCGAGGGCGTTGATCGGGTTGGCGCGCGGCCGGCCGGAGGCCACCCGGCCGAGCTTCAGCTGCACCGCCATGTCCGATCCCATGAGGTAGACGCCGGACGCCAGCAGCGAGGTTTGCACCAGCCGGCCGACGCCGGTCCGCTCGCGTTCATAGAGGGCGGCCAGGATGCCGGACGCGGTCGCCAGAGAGGTGGTGTGGTCGCCCATGCCGGACGTGCGCAGGAACGGCTCGGCGCCCTTGGGCGCGGTCATGTAGCCGAGGCCGGAGCGCGCCCAGAAGGCGGTCACGTCGAAGCCCGGCAGGTGGGCGTCCGGTCCTTGCAGGCCGTAACCGGTGATCACCGCATAGACCAGGCGCGGATTGGATGCCCGCAGGGTCTCGTCGTCCAGGCCATGCCGCTTCAGCGAGACCGGCCGCACGTTGGTCAGGAAGACGTCGGCCTCGGCGGCCAGTTTCGCCAGGGCGGCGCGCGCGGCGGGCTTGGAGATGTCGAGCACGACGCCCCGCTTGCCGCGATTGTCGAGGTCGAACGTCGGATTGGAACCCAGGTCGTTGGCAAGATCCTGGAACGCGTGGCGCATGCTGTCGCCGGCGGGCTGTTCCACCTTGATCACGGACGCACCCCAGTCGGCCAGGATGCCGGCAGCGCCCGGACCGGCGATGTAGGCGGAAAAATCGACGACCTTCAGGCCTTGCAGCAGCACGCGGATCTCCCTTTTTCCGGCAACGTAGCCGAGGTGACGGGGCGGCGCCCATGCCGCATGGCCGGCGCGTGCTTCGCATTGCCGCAGAAGGCTGGCCGCGACGGAACGTCCCATCCGCTGAAATCCCTCGTCCACAGGTATGCGCGGCAACCTCTCGTTAAGCTTCACAACGCAACTGTCGAATCGCGGGACTCCGAAGCTGCTTCGGATGGGGGGACGGAACGGGGATGGCGACGACGCGCTCAGCGCTGACGGATGAGGACATCCGTACGCTGGTGAAGGGCTCGACGCCCGATGAGCGCGCGGTCGCAGCCCGCAAGCTTTGCCGCACCATGGATCGCGTGCCGCTATCGGACGAGGACCGGGCGCTGGCCGCCGACATCCTGCGGGTGATGGCCGCCGACGCGGCCGAGCTGGTCCGCAAGGCGATCGCCGAAAGCCTGAAGAGTTCCTCGGTCGTACCGCGCGACGTGGCGCTGAAGCTGTCACGCGACGTGGAGAGCGTCTGCCTTCCATTGCTGGCGTTCTCGCCGGCTTTCACCGACGCCGACCTCGCCGAGATCGTCCGCCTGGGCGGCCCCGTACGCCAGACGGCGATCGCCAAGCGACCGGAGCTGTCGCGCACCGTGACCGGCATGCTGGCCGAGCACGGGGGCGAGCGCGCCGTCACCGCGGCCTGCGCCAACCCGGGGGCGGATTTCAGCGAGACCGGGCTGCAACGCGTCGTCGACCGCTTCGAAGCCGCCGAGCAGGTGCTGGCCGCCGTGGCCTACCGCAGCGTGCTGCCGCTGGCGATCACCGAGCGGCTGGTCCACCTGGTCACCGAAAAGGTCCGCGATCATCTGGTCACCCATCACGCGGTGACCCCCGAGACGGCGCTGGAGATCGTCACCGGCGTCGCCGAGCGATCGACGGTGGATCTGGTCGATCAGGCCGGCAGGACGGCCGATGTCCGCGGACTGGTCACCCATCTCAACGCCGAACGGCGGCTCACCGCGTCGCTGCTGCTGCGCGCCGTCGCCTATGGCCACATGACCTTCTTCGAGTGGGGCGTCGCGGAACTCGCAGGCGTGCCGCATCACCGAACCTGGCTGATGATCCACGACGCCGGGCCGCTGGGGCTGCGCGCCATCTACGAGCGCGCAGGCCTGCCAGCGCGGCTGTTCCCGGCGTTCCGGGCGGCCGTGGACACGTTCCACTCGCTGGAGTTCGACGGCGGGGCCAACGACCAGCAACGGTTCCAGGAGCGCATGTTGCAACGGTTCATGACCCAGCCGGAGCAGGCGTCGCGCGAGGACGTGGAATATCTGCTGGGCCGGATGAGCCATCGTGTCGCGATCGCAGCCGCGGCAGAGGACGACGTGCTGCTGATCGCCTAGCCGAAGGCGCCACAGCGTGCCGTTGGGTCAGCCTTGCGTGGCCCGGATGCGCGGCCCAAGCTGGCGGCATGAGCGAGACGCCTTCCCCGGAACGAGGCCAGACCAAGCCTGCGGCCACGATCCTGCTTCTGCGCGACGAGCCGGAATTCCAGGTCCTGATGGTGAAGCGCCATCACCAGATCGACTTCGCGTCGGGGGCCATGGTCTTCCCGGGCGGCAAGACCCATGCGGGCGACGAAGATCCGGCCTGGGCCGAGCACTGCCAAGGTTGGGACCTGTTGGACCACGAGCAGCGCACCCTGCGCATCGGGGCCATCCGCGAGGCGTTCGAGGAGGCGGGCATCCTGCTGGGCGAGCGGCTGGACGGTTCTCCGATCGGTGACGCCTGCGACCCGCGCGTGCGCGAGGCGGTGGACCGTGGCGAGCGGGCCTTTCTCGACGTGGTCCGCGAGTTGGACGTTCGACTGCGTCTGGATGCGCTGGTCGTGTTCGCCCGCTGGATCACGCCGCCGATCATGCCCAAGCGGTTCGATACCTGGTTCTACGCCGTGCGCACGCCCGACGATCAGGTGGCCGCCTGCGACGGGCGCGAAACCGTGGACGCGGAATGGGTCGCGCCCGCCGAGGTGATGCGGCTGGCCGACGCCGGCGAGCGGACGGTGATCTTCCCGACCCGGATGAACCTGCAACTGCTGGCCGAGGCGTCCAGCGCCGACGACTGCGTCGCCCTCGCCAGGGCCCGCCGCCTGGTCACGGTGCAGCCAAGGGTCGAGACCCGTGGGGACCGCCGATATCTGGTGCTGCCGCCGGACGCGGGATACGGAGACGTGGCCGAACCCCTGGAGACCGCGGCGCTGGCTCAGAAAGTCTCGTCCGAGTAGCGAGACCGGGCGCTTCCTAGACTCCGAACGCGCTGATCCGGCTTTCCAATTCCTGGACCAGGATCTTGCCGATCGGATGTTCCTCGGTCTTGATCTCGTCGCGGGCGGCGGCCTTGATCGCGTCGATATGGGCGTCGATGAGGGCCGCCGGAGCTTGCAGGCGCTTTGCCTTGTCGTCGATCAGGCGGCACAGCAGGCCGGCGATGCGGGTGATCAGCGGATAGCCGTAGGTCGTGCCCAGGCCCTTCAGGTCATGGGCGCGCAGATAGAGGCTTTCCATGTTCTCGGCGGTCGGGCCATCGGTGCGCACGGTCTGGCGCGCGCCTTCGAGCTTCGTGATCTCGTCGTTGAGCCACTGCGTGAAATTGCTCGAAAGGCCCTTCAAGGCCGCTTCGGCCTTGGCGATCGCCGCGGGATCGATGCCGCCGAGGCGGCCGCCCACCTTGAGGCGGAGCGCGCTGGGAGCCTGGATCATCTGGCTGGACTTGGGTTCGCTCACGTGACTCTCCCGAACGATCGCTCGGCAAGAGTAAGATGTACCCGTTAACAACGGGTGTCAGCTTGGCCGCTCAGACTGAGAACTGCTCGGCCAATACTCGCTCTTCGAGACTGCGGCCCGCGTCGAACAACATGACGATGGACACATCGCGATCTTCGGCGATGTAGACCTCGATCACGTTCGGCGCCTCGAAGTTGTCGGCCACGGCGCTGACCGGCCGTTTGGCGCCCTCGAGGATCTCCAGGCGCAGGCGCGCGGTGTGCGACAGCAGGGCGCCTCGCCAGCGGCGCGGGCGAAAGGCGCTGATCGGGGTGAGCGCCAGGATCTTGGCGTCCAGCGGGATGATCGGCCCGTGCGCCGACAGGTTATAGGCGGTGGAGCCCATGGGCGTGGAGATCAGCGCTCCGTCGCAGATCAGTTCCGACAGCCGGACCTTGCCGTCGACGGAAATCCTGAGCTTGGCGGTCTGGCGGGTGGTGCGCAGCAGGCTCACCTCGTTGAAGGCCAAGGCCTCATGCGTCTTGCCGTCGACGTCCACGACCTGCATCCGCAAGGGGTGGATTTCCGCCTGCTCGGCCGCGTTGATGCGGCCCAGCAGGTCGTCTTCCGAATACTCGTTCATCAGGAAGCCGACCGAGCCGCGGTTCATGCCGTAGATGGGCTTGCCGGAGTGCATCAGCTCATGGACCGTCTCGAGCATGAAGCCATCGCCACCCAGGGCGATGATCACCTGGGCCTCGTCTACCCCGGCGTCGCCGTAGCGGGCGACGAGCCGGTCTTTCGCTTCCTGGGCTTCGGGGCGGTTGCTGGCGACGAAGGTGAGGCGGGTGACGAACGACTTTTTCATCGACCGCTAGAGACGCTGAAGCTCTGCGTCGTGTCAAACGCGGGTTCGAGTCAGGCGTGTGACAGCGACCGCGCCGCCTGGCGGAACGCCGCGCCGGCGATTTCCGGCGACACGGGCGCGAAGGCGACCGACGCCTTGCGTGCGCCCTCGGCGCCGCCGCCGGGACGGCCATCGTTGAGCTTGCGCGTCATCTCTAGGATGTCCGGGAAGACGCTGCGATCGATGCCGACAGCTGCACAGGCGAGCGCCAGCAGTTCCGGCCGGTCGGAATCGAGCGTGGCCCGCACCTGCCTCGCATCGAAGCGGCCGAGGACCGACAGCGCGGCGGCGAAGAGGCCCAGGCGGCCCTCACGCAGCGCGCGGATCAGGTAGCCGGGACGCAGCTGCCCGGCCGAGTGAAGCTTGTCGATCAGCCGTTGTTCCATGGCTTCGCGCTCGCCCTCGCGGGTGGTGCGCGGCGGCGCTTCCGAGGAGGCGCCGAGTTGCGCTTCGTTGACGGAAGCCGCCAGGGCCTGGTCCAGTATGGTCACGTCCAGCCTGAAACGGTCAGCCAGTCCGCGGCGCAGGGCCAGGCCCACCCAGAGATAGAGCCGCTTGGCGAGTTGGCCGGTCAGCTTCGGATGCTCCGACAGCGGGCTTCGCAGGGCGGCGATCTGGCGAGAGGCCTCGACCAGCTCTTCCATGTCGGACGGCGACAGTTCGGCGCTGTGGTTTCCGGCCAGGGCGGTCAGCACCGCCGGCTCGGCCTGTTCCAGGATGGCGGACACCACGGCGCCGGACAGCTCCGGCCGCCGCGCCACCTCGATCTGGTGTTCGATCGTGGCCTCGACCAGCAACCGGACCAGGTCCAGATCCTTCAGCACCGGGCTTAGCGAAATGATGGGGCGGGCGATCTCGATGTCGTCGAGCGCCAGGACGTTGATCAGCGCGTTGGGCGCCCAGTCGGCGGAGGCCAGTTTCTCGGACAAGCGATGGCGGATGTCGCGTTCGGCTTCGACCACCAGGCTCATGAAGATCGAGGACAGCAGCGCCTGGATCGCGCCGCCCTTCAGCGCCTCGCCGGCGAAGGGCGTATCGCATAGATCGGCGATCGCCAGCAGTAGGCGTTCGCGGTCCGCCGGCTGGCGGCTCTTTGCGAGATCGAGCAGGCTTTCGCTGCTCAACGCGAGACTCAACGCCGGATCTCCCATTTCTACAGTACGAACACGGCTATACCTGACTCTGGGCTTGCTGGGTGAAGACATGCTTAAGCTTGAACCCCGGCAGGGAGGAACGACATGGCCCAACCGCTGATCCTGGCGCTGGACCAGGGCACGACGTCCACCCGCGCCATCGTCTTCGGCGCCGACGGCCAGCCCCTGGCCGAGGCTGGCGCCCCGCTTCGCCAGCACTATCCCCGGGACGGCTGGGTGGAGCACGACGCCGACGAGATCTTCGACGCCTCGGCGACAGTGCTGAAAGCTGCGGTCGAGAAGGCCGGCCGCGCCCTGTCCGACATCGCCGCCATCGGGATCACCAACCAGCGCGAGACCTTGGTGGTCTGGGAGAGGGCCTCGGGGCGGCCGATCCACAAGGCCATCGTCTGGCAGGACCGCCGCACCGAGGCCCTGTGCGCGCGGTTGCGCGAAGCCGGCCACGAGCGGCGGGTGACCGAGATCACCGGGCTGTTGCTCGACCCCTATTTCTCCGGGACCAAGCTGGCCTGGCTGCTGGACAATGCGCCGGGCGCCAGGGTCGCCGCCGCCGCGGGCGAATTGCTGGCCGGCACGATCGACAGCTGGCTGATCTGGAAGCTGACCGGCGGCAGGGTGCACGCCACCGACGCCACCAACGCCTCGCGCACGCTCCTGTACGACATCCGCGCCGGGCAGTGGTCGGCCGAGATGGCCGAGATGCTGGACGTGCCGCTGGGCCTCCTGCCCGAGGTTCGCGACTGCGCCGGGGATTTCGGAGAGACCGACGCGGCGATCCTCGGCCGCGCCATCCCGATCCGCGGCGTGGCCGGCGACCAGCAGGCGGCGCTCATGGGCCAGGGCTGCATCCAGCCGGGAGAGATGAAGGCGACCTATGGAACGGGCTGCTTCATGCTGCTCAACACCGGGGAGGCCGCCCCGGTGTCGGAGGCCCGCCTGCTGACCACCGTGGCGGCGCGGGTCGGCGGCCGCACCACCTATGCGCTGGAGGGGGCGATCTTCATCGCGGGCGCCGCGATCCAGTGGCTGGGCGAGGGGCTCGGCATCGAAGGCGGCCCGCAGGCGGCCGAGCAGTTGGCCATGGGCGCGCGGGACGACCTGCCTGTGGTGCTGGTGCCGGCCTTCACCGGCCTGGGCGCGCCGTGGTGGGACGCCAACGCCCGCGGCGCCATCTTCGGCCTCACGCGGGACGCGGGCCGCGCCGAGATCGCCCGCGCGGCGTTCGACGCCTGCGCCCAGCAGACCCGAGACCTGATCCAGGCCATGCGGGCCGATGCGCCGGAGGCGTTCACCGGCGTGGAGGAGCTGCGCATCGACGGCGGCATGTCGCGCAGCCCGTGGTTCAGCCAGCGCCTGGCGGACCTGACCGGGATCTCGGTGTGCCGCGCCACCTATCAGGAGACCACGGCCCTGGGGGCCGCGCTGTTCGCGGGTCTTGGCGCCGGGATCTATGCGACGCTGGACGAGGCCGCCGCCGCGCGCCCGGAGACGGTGGGCCACCAGCCCGCCATGGACGCAGATGCGCGGGAGCGCGCCTACGCCCGCTGGCGCAATGCGGTGGACCGGGTGCGGGGCGAGCTGGCTTGACGCGGGGGCGCGGGGGCGCGACTCTTGAACCTGAACAACGACAATCAGGGAGATACCCATGGCGGACGGTTCGGTCGCCGGTGTGACCTCGCTTAAGGGCAAGGTGAGCGCCGAGGAATGGCAAGCGCGCGTGGATCTCGCCGCGCTCTACCGGCTGGTGGCGATGCATGGCTGGGACGATCTGGTCTACACCCACATCTCGGCCCGCATTCCCGGGCCGGAACATCACTTCCTGATCAACCCCTACGGCATGTTGTTCGAGGAGATCACCGCCTCGTCGCTGGTCAAGATCGACCTCGACGGGAACATCCTTCAGGAGACGCCGTACTTCATCAATCCGGCGGGCTTCACGATCCACTCGGCGATCCACGGCGCGCGCGAAGACGCCAAGTTCGTGATGCACCTGCACTCGGACCAGGGCGTGGCCGTCGCGGCCCAGAAGGAGGGCCTGCTGCCGATCTCGCAGACGGCCCTGGTCGTCCTGCCCATGCTGGCCTACCACGACTATGAGGGCATCGCCCTGAACCTCGACGAGCGCGAGCGGCTGGTGGCGGATATCGGCGACAAGACGCTGATGATGCTGAGGAACCACGGGACGCTGTCGGTGGGCTCGACCGCCGGCGACTGCTGGGTCGGCATGTTCTTCCTGGAGCGCGCCTGCAAGATGCAGATCATGGCCCTGTCGGCCGGCCGCGAGAACGTGCTGATCGCTCCCGAAGCCTCCCAGGCCGAGGTGAGATCCCAGGTCGCGCGCGGAATCGGCGGCGGCCTGTCGTGGCCCGGCTGCCTGCGTAAGCTGGATCGGGACCTGCCGGGTTACGACGCCTGATTTCCGGGCTCTGACGACGGCTCTGCAAACGGGCGCCCCATGCTGGGCGCCCGCTTCGCTGTGTGGGACGTTTCAGCGCCGCAACGCACAGCCATCCGCCTGTCATCGGCCCGTGTGTATGCAGCCGGCCTGAGAGCGCCGCCGCGTGCGGATAAAACGCCTGCGGAGCGCGGGTGATGGGGAACCTCTGGTTTGATCCGACGCCACTTCTTCCTTGTCGCGGCCCTCGTGGTCCTGGCCGTCATGGTCGTGGCCGGCGGTTTCAAGATACTCACCAAGAAAGCGGGTGGCGCGACGGGTGCGGCTTCGGTGGCGCAGGGCGCCGGAGGGCCTGGCGCGGGGGCCGCGCAAGGCAAGGGCGGCAATCGAGGCGGCAGCTTCGGCGGCCCGACCATGGTGTCGGCGACCGTCGTTCAGCCGCGCACCTTCGAGGACACCATAGAGGTGCTGGGGGTGGCGAAGGGGCGCCAGTCCGTGACCTTGACCGCCGCGACCACCCAGCTGGTCGATCGGGTGCGGTTCTCGGACGGCCAGCGGGTGCCGCGCGGGGCGGTGCTGGTCGAACTGCGCGACACCGAACAGAACGCCGGCGTCGCCCAGGCCGACGCGCGACTGCTCGAGGCGAAACGCGCCTACGATCGCTACCGCACCCTGGGAGAGCAGGGCTGGGCGTCCAAGGCGCAGGTCGACCAGTACGAGGCGGCCTGGCGCTCGGCCCAGGCGGACGTCGCCGCCGCGAAGGCGCGCCAGAACGACCGCACCATCCGCGCGCCTTTCGCCGGGGTGGTCGGCCTCTCGGACGTGGCGCCGGGCGCTCTCGTGAACCCGGGCGCGCCGATCGTGACGCTGGACGACATCTCGGTGGTCCGGGTCGATTTCCAGGTGCCTGAGCGCTATCTTAGCCAGCTGCGCGAGGGCCAGGCGCTGCTCGCCGCCGCCGACGCCTTCCCGGGCGAGACGATCGGCGGGCGGATCGCCAAGCTGGACACCCGGGTCGACGAGCGCACCCGCGCCATCACCGCCCGGGCGGAGTTCCCCAATGGCGGGGGCAAGCTGAAACCCGGGATGCTGGTGCGCGTGGGCGTCTCCCGCGGCCAGCGGACCAGTCCCAGCGCGCCGGAATCCGCGGTTTCGGTCCAGGGCGACGCCGCCTTCGTCTATGTCCTGCATTCCCGCGGCCAAGGCATGGCGGTCGAGCAGCGGCCCATCCTGACCGGGCTGCGCCAGCAAGGCTTCGTCGAAATCACCGACGGGGTGAAGCCGGGCGAGCGGATTGTCGCCGACGGGTTGAACAAGATCCAGCCGGGACAGCCCGTTCGGCTGGCGCGCAGCGGCGGACCTGCGCCCGCGGCCCGCCCGCGGCCCGCCGCATGACGCTTTCCGACATTTCGGTTCGCCGCCCGGTCTTCGCGGCCGTCGCGGCGATCATCCTGTGCGTGGTCGGGCTGGCGTCGTTCAGCGCGCTCACGGTGCGCGAGTTGCCCAGCGTCGATCCGCCCGTAGTCGGTATCTCCACGACCTATCGCGGCGCGTCGGCCGAGGTCATCGAAGAGCGGATCACCGAGGTCATCGAGCGGCAGGTCGCCGGGATCGAGGGCATCGACCGGGTGCAATCGTCGTCGCGCGACGGGGCCTCGCGGATCAACATCTCGTTCAAGCTGACCCGCGACCTGGACGCGGCGGCCAACGACGTGCGCGACGCCGTCAGCCGGGTGACCGCGCAGCTGCCGGAACAGGCCGATCCGCCGCAGATCCAGAAGGCGAACGCCGACGCGGCGCCGATCATGTTCCTGAATTTCTCGTCGCAGACGATGAACCGGATGCAGCTGTCGGACTATGCGCAACGCTACCTGGTTGAGCGGCTGTCCACGGTGCCGGGAGTGGCGACGGTGGGCATCGCGGGCGCCCAGAACTATTCCATGCGGATCTGGCTCAACCCCGAGGCCATGGCGTCCCGCGGCATCACCGTCGAAGACGTCGAGAACACGCTTTCCAGCCAGAACGCCGAGTTGCCCGCCGGCTCCCTCGAGGCGCCCGCCAAGGATTTCACCATCCGCGTGGCGCGCGGCTATGCGACGCCCGAGCAGTTCGCGCGCATGCCCATCGCGACCAGTCGCAGCGCCGCCACCCAGGCCTCGGCCGTGCTGGGCGGCAATGCCGCCACGGCGGGCGCCGCCCAGGGCGCGACCCGCGATATCACGCCGGCCGCCGCGGGCCAGGGGTACATCACCCGCCTGGGCGATATCGCCCGGGTGGAGGAAGGCCCCGACGAGCGGCGACGCCTGTTCCGCTCGAACGGCAAGGACATGATCGGCATCGCCGTCACCCGGCAGAGCCAGGCCAACGACCTGGAGATCTCCGACGGCGTGCGTGCGGCGATCACCGAGATCAACGCCACCCTGCCCAAGGGAACCCGGCTGGGCATCTCGGTCGACTACACCGAGTTCACCCGCCACGCGATCCAGGAGGTCTGGATCACCATGGCCATCTCTCTGGGGTGCGTCGCCCTGGTGAACTTCCTGTTCCTGGGCACGTGGCGCGCGGCGATGATCCCGTCGATCGTGGCCCCGATCTGCATCCTGTCGACGTTCATCGTGCTGGCTCCGCTGGGCTTCTCGATCAACCTGCTGACGCTGCTGGCCCTGGTGCTGGCGATCGGCCTGGTGGTCGACGACGCCATCGTGGTGGTCGAGAACATCCAGCGCCGCATCGACGAGGGTGAGCCGCCGATCGTGGCCGCCCAGCGCGGCGCGCGCCAGGTGTTCTTCGCCGTCGTCGCCACCACCATCGTCCTGATCTCGGTGTTCGCGCCGCTGATGTTCCTGCCCGGCTTCATCGGCCGGCTGTTCGTGGAACTGGCCGTTTCCGTGGCCGCGGCGGTCGGCTTCTCGGCCCTGCTGGCCCTGTCGCTGTCGCCGATGCTGGCGTCCAAGCTGCTGCGCCCGGCGCAGGGCGAGGGCTGGCTGGCGCGCCGCGTCGATAGCGCGATGCACCGCCTGAAGACCTCTTACCACGCCTCGCTGGAGAGCATTCTCGGCCGCCGCTCGGTTTCGATCGGCGCCTCGAGCCTGGTGGTGATCCTGGCGGTCTGCGCCTACGGCATGTTCAGCGTTCTGCCGCGGGAACTGACGCCCGAGGAGGACCGCCGCCGCGCCCAGTTGCAGTTCTCAGGGCCGGAGGGCGCGGGCTTCGACTACACCCTGGCGGCAAGCCGGCAGGTGGAGAAGATCCTCACCAAATACCTGAACGAGGGAGTCCTTGAGCGCTACGTCTTCGCCATGCCGCGCTTCGGCAGCAGCTCATACAACCAGGGCGGCGGCAACGTCATTCTCTCGGACAAGACCAAGGTCACGGCGCCGGAACTGGCCGCGCGGCTGAACCGGGAACTCTCGTCGATCACCGCGGTGCGCTCGATCGTCTCGCCGGAGGGCGGCCTGCAGCGCGGCGGTCCCGGCGGCTCGGGCGGTGGGGGCGGGACCAGCCTGCAACTGATCGCCACCGGCGCCGACTATCCGGAGATCGCGCGCTGGATCCAACCGGTCCTGGCCGCGGCCAACGGCAACCCCGGCCTCGCCCGCCCACGCCTCGACTATGAACCCACCAGCCCGCGGCTGATCGTCAATATCGACAGAGAGCAGGCCGCCGCGCTCGGCGTGCCCGCGCAGACGATCGGCCGGGCCCTGGAGACCCAGTTCGGTTCGCGGCGGGTGACCACCTACATCAAGAACGGACAGGAGTATGACGTGCTCCTGCAGACGGACCGCGCGCACCGCCAGACCGAGCAGGACCTGGCCAAGCTCTATGTGCGCACCGCGTCCGGCGAGGCCGTGCCGCTGACGTCGGTGGTCACGACGCAGGTCCGCGGCGACACACCCGATCGGCCGCGGGTCGACCGACTGCGCTCGATCAGCCTCTCGGCGCAGCTGAACCCGGGCTATACGATGGGCGAGGCGATCCAGTTCTTCCGCGACGAGGCGGCCAAGCAAACCGGCGCGGTCACCGTGAAATGGGGCGGCGGCGCCCGTGACTACCTCGAGGCGTCGGGCTCGGTCGGCCTGGCGTTCGGCATGGCGCTGCTTCTGGTCTTCCTCGTGCTCGCGGCGCAGTTCGAGAGCTGGATCCATCCCGCCGTGATCATGCTGACCGTCCCGGTGGCCGCGGTCGGCGGCCTGTTCGGCCTGCTGATCGTCGATTCCTCGATCAACACCTACAGCCAGATCGGGCTGATCATTCTCGTAGGCATCGCCGCCAAGAACGGCATCCTGATCGTGGAGTTCGCCAACCAACTCCGCGACGAGGGCCTGTCGATCCGTGAGGCGGTGATCGAGAGCGCCAGCCTGCGCCTGCGCCCGATCATCATGACCTCGATCTCGGCGGCGGCGGGCGCGATCCCGCTGATCGTCTGGGGCGGGGCCGGCGGGGAGGCCCGCAAGACCATCGGGGTGACCATCTTCTTCGGGGCGATCTTCGCCACCTTGGTCACGCTGTTCATCGTGCCGGTGTTCTACAACCTGCTGGCGCGGTTCACGAAATCGCCTATGGCTACGGCCCGGCGGATCGAAGCGTTCGAGGAAGCCGAGAAGGGCCGCGTGGCCAACGCCGCCGAGTAGCGAAGGACGGCGCGGTCTGCGCCTTCGGCTCGGCGCCGGGGGGCTCGGCGCCAGGGATCCCTTGGCAAAAGGGGGTAATGTCAGGGTCCCTGGGCCCCGGCCGGCGACAGGGGGGATGTCGCCCTTCGGATAGCGTGCCGATCCAGGCGGATGCGCTTCGTCGACACCCGCACCATTGCCGCGCAGGAGTTGCCCGTCAAGGTTGTTTTTTCGCGCTGACGCTCGTTATTCGAGCGTCACGCTACTGCGCCTTGTGGCCGGTTTCCACCATCAGGTAGCCGATCAGGTCCGTGCGGTCCTTCGGGTCCTTGAGGCCGGCGAAGCTCATCTTCGTGCCCGGCAGGAAGGTCTGCGGCTGTTCGAGCCAGTGATCGAGATGGCTCGCGTCCCAGACCCAGCCGGCGTTCTTCAGGGCATCGGAATATTTGAAGTCAGGGTTGCCGGCCGACGTCTTGCCAAACACGCCGTGCAGGTTGGGGCCGGTCATGTTGGCCCCGCCCGGGGTGATGGTGTGGCAGGACTGGCAGAGCGCGAACTTGGCCTTGCCGTTCGCCAGGTCGGCCGTGTTGTAGGGGGCGGCATAGGAGGCCAGGATCGCCTGCTCCTCGGCGTCGCTCAACTCCGGCGCAGCGGTCGTGGCGGCGGGCGTGCCGGCCGACGAGGATGCGCTCTCCTGCGGCTTGCTGCAGCCCGCGACCAGGACGGTGAGCACGGCGGCGGCGAGGATCGGTCCCGGGCGCATGAAAGTCTCCAGATGAAAATCGCCGGCAAGCTAACGCGGCGCTCGCGAGACGCAAGCCGATCTAGCTGCCCCGGCGGCGCTCGCGGTTCACCGCCTGGTCCAGCGCCTGCAGAAAGCGTGAACGGTCGCCCGCCTCGAACGGTCGCGGCCCGCCAGTGATCTCGCCCGTGGAACGGATGTGCTCCATGATCGAGCGCTGGGCGAGGGCCGAGCCGATGGAGTCGTGGGTGAAGGGCCGCCCGTTCGGGGCGATCGCGGCCGCGCCGGCCTTCAGCACGCGGTCGGCCAGCGGGATGTCGTTGGTGACCACGATGTCGCCGGGCTGCGCCTCGGCGGCGATCCAGTCGTCGGCCACGTCGGGACCGGCGTCGACGATCCGACGCTCGATCAAAGGCGATCGCGGGATCTGGATGAAGCTGTTCGAGACCACATAGGTCTTCAGGCCATAGCGGGACGCCACCTTATAGGTCTCGTCCTTCACGGGACAGGCGTCCGCGTCGATGAAGATGCGCATCGTCTGCCCTTACAGCGTTTGCCTGCCCGGCTCACGCGCCTTTGATCTTCGCGTGAAGGACATGGCGCGTACGATGCGCTTATATGTTGGTCGATGGGGAGAGGAAGAAGGCAGGTGGCCCCATGGAAGACTACTGGCTGAGAGCCCTGGACGACGCCGAACAGGCCGAGGCGCGCGCGAAGAGCTTGCGGGCCCGCTTCGGCGAACAGGCGGAAGATCGCTGCCGCGCCGAGCTACAAAGCTTCTCCGAACACGACCCCCGCCGCCGCCGCATCGCCGACGTTTTCCGCGCCCTGCGCTGGACCTGATCGCGCGCCCTTCGAGGGCTGCGATGGCGACTGCCTCGATCTCGGAGGCCCGGCGCGCCGCACGGCGGCGGTGACCCGAGGACCTCTCGTGCGGACGCCGCCGCTGAACAACTTTAACGTCAACAGCTCCCGAAATGCCCGGTAAACTTGACGAACCGGGCGCGCGGACCGACCATCTTCCCGGCGATGCCCGCGACGCAACACAGGGGGGGCGATGGGACTCTACTGCGCGGCGTTCGCGGCATCCGTGGTCTATTCGCTGGGCGCAACCCAAGCTGCTTCGGCCCAAGCCGCTTCGGCCCGAGTCGACCCGGACCGCATCGGCGGCCTTTCGATCGAGCAACTCGCCGACGTCGACATCACCGCGACCAGGACCGGCGAGACCCTGGTGCAAAGGACGCCGCTGGCGGTGACGGCGATATCGGGAGACGAGCTCGACCTGTCGGGCGTGGCGAACGTCAAGGATCTCGTGCAGCTGACGCCGAATCTCATCGTCTCGACGATCGGGATCACGCCGTTGATCTATATCCGCGGCATCGGCAACAGCAACGTCAACAACGGTTCCGATCCCGACGTCACCTCCCAGGTCGATGGCGTCTATGTCGCGCGCCCCTCGTCTCAGCTCGCCGACTACTTCGACGTCGAGCGGATCGAAGTGCTGCGCGGGCCGCAGGGTACGCTCTACGGCCGCAATGCCGTCGGGGGTACGATCAACATCATTTCCCGTAAGCCGGGTGACGACTTCCATGCCGCGGTCGACGTCGGGGCCGGGAATTTCGACCTGTTCCAGGCCCGAGCCTATGTCAGCGGCCCGCTCAAACCGGGCGTTCTGCAGGCCAGCCTCGCGGGGCAATACGTCCGACGCTCCGGCTATGTCCGCAACCTGATCGAAGGCCAGGCCGATCTCAACGACGCCGACCGCGGCGGGCTTCGCTTCCAGCTGCGATTCACCCCGACCGATACGGTCGAAGCCATGACGCGGATCGATTGGGCTCGGTCAGGCCAGTACTTCGACAACTACACGCACCTGCTGGCGCCCGTGGCCTACGCGCCCGTGGCCAGCAGCCTGCGCGGCGACTATTCGAAGGCGGCCCTGAACGAGCCTCAGCGTAGCGACAGCTTCAACTATGGCATCGCCGAAGAGGTCGATTTCCGGCTCACCGACCGGCTCTCTTTGAAGTCGATCACCGCCTTTCGCCGCAGCCACTTTCGTTTGACCTTCGATTCCGACGGGACCGAAGTCGCCGTGAACCGCGGCGAGCAGGCCGACACGGCGCGACAGTTCAGCCAGGAATTCGACCTCACGGTGAACCTTGAGCGCTTCGAAGGCGTCGCCGGCGCATACGTCTTCAGCGAGAAGCAGAACAGCCTGGTGCTGGCCAGGGTCCCGCCCTCGGCGGCGACGCCAGCGGCGGCATCCTTCCAGGCCATGGCGTTTCCCGTCGCGCGCGCGAGATCGGCCGCCGTCTTCGCCCAGGGGACCTATCATCCCGTCGCCTCGGTCGGTGTCACCCTGGGCGTGCGCTACACGCGAGATCGCAAGGACCTCGATACGGTCGTCAGCCGGGTTTCGCTGAACCCGCCCACCGCGGGTGTTCCGTTTGCCGGCTTCCCGTTCGTCGGGCAGACGACGAAGACCTACGACTCCGTTACGCCAAAATTCGGGGTCGACTGGCAGGCCGCGCCGAATGCGCTGGTCTATGTTTCGGCGACCCGCGGCTACAAGAGCGGCGGCACGAACTACGCGGCCACCCGGGTCTCGGCGCTGAACTACAAGCCCGAGTCGCTCTGGGCCTTCGAAGCCGGCCTGAAGAGCGACTGGTTCGACCGGCGCTTGCGCGTGAACCTCTCCGCCTTCGACTATGACTACGCCAATCTGCAGGTTCAGGGGCTGCTTGCGCCGGGCGTGATCGCCATCGGCAATGCGGCCAGTGCGTCCGTCAAGGGCTTCGAACTGGAAGCCAGCGCGAAACCGACGCCGAACCTGCTGGTCTCGGCGTTCTATACGCGCCTGGACGCCACCTATAGCGACTTCCCGGCCGCCGTCGTGGCGCCGGGCCTGGTCCCGTTCGTATCGAGGTCGCCGCGCTATTCTCCGGCGACGCGCACCTACGACGCCAGCGGCAACCGGATGATCGCCGCGCCGCGCGCGACGTTCTCGGCCAGCGCCCGGTACGAGCGCGACGTCGGACCGGGCGTCCGGGGCAACTACTATTGGCGCGGGGAGGTGTCCTACGACGCGACGAACGCACCGATCCTGACCGAGCCGTCCTATGGGCTGGTCGATCTGGCGGTGGGTTACAACAGCCACGATGGGCGCTGGGGCGCCCAGTTGTTGGCCAAGAACCTGCTGGACAGGCAGTATCTCGTCGGACGTGCCGGCGTCGGCGCGGCGCCGGCAGGATTGGCGGGTCCGCCGCGAACGGTCGTCATGCGGCTTTCCCGCGACTGGTAGTGAGAACAGCACGGCCCCCGGTCGGCCCCTGAACCCGCGCTGAGCTTGACGCGAGCGCCGGTGCGTGCGCTTCACCTCGCGCCCCATGCAACTCGCCGATTTCGATTTTCACCTGCCCGAGGAGCGGATCGCGCTGCGCCCCGCCAGCCCGCGCGACGCCGCGCGCCTGCTTCTGGTCGAGCCCGGGGCGCCGGTTGCCGATCTGCACGTCCGCGACCTGCCGGGCCTGCTGCGAGCAGGCGACGTGCTGGTCGTCAACGACACCCGGGTGATCCCGGCGCGGCTGAAGGGCGTCCGGGTCAGAGGCGACAGCCGGATCGCCGTGGAGGCCACCCTGCATCAGCCCCGTTCGGGCCACGTCTGGACCGCGTTCATGCGCCCCGGGAAGAAGCTGGCCGTGGGCGATCGCCTGCAGTTCGGCGACGCCGATGACCGCGCCTGTTTTCTCGGAACCCTGGACGCGACGGTGCAGGCGAAGGGCGAGGGCGGCGAAGTCACGATCGCCTTCGACCTGTCCGGGCCGGAGCTGATGGCGGCCATCGTCGAGCGCGGGATGATGCCGCTGCCGCCTTACATCGCCGCCAAGCGCCCGGAGGACGAGCAGGACCGCGCCGACTACCAGACGGTCTATGCCGCCGAGGATGGCTCGGTCGCCGCACCGACCGCCGGCCTGCATTTCACGCCGGACCTGCTGACGCGGCTGGAGGCGATGGGGGTCGGCTTCGAGCGGGTGACCTTGCACGTGGGGGCGGGCACCTTCCTGCCGGTGAAGACCGGGAACCTGTCCGAGCATCGTATGCATGCGGAGTGGGGAGAGGTGGACGAGGGCGTGGCGCAGCGCCTGAACGACGCCCGCACCGCCGGCGGCCGCATCGTCTGCGTCGGCACCACCTCGCTCCGCCTGCTGGAAAGCGCCGCCGATCCAGACGGGACGATCCGTCCGTTCGCCGCCGAAACCGCCATCTTCATCACGCCGGGCTATCGCTTCCGCGCCGTGGACGGCTTGATGACCAACTTCCACCTGCCGAAATCGACCCTGTTCATGCTGGTCTCGGCCTTTGCCGGGCTCGGCGCCATGCGCGCCGCCTACGCCCACGCCATCGCCACCGGCTATCGCTTCTACTCCTATGGCGACTGCAGCCTGCTGTGGCGGGCCGCCTGATGGCCGGGTTCCCGTTCACGATCGCGGCGACCGACGGAAGGGCGCGCACCGGCGTGCTCGCCACGCCGCGCGGCGAGATCCGCACGCCCGCCTTCATGCCGGTGGGCACGGCCGGCACGGTGAAGGCCCTGACGGTGGAGCAGGTGGCCGATACCGGCGCGGACATCCTGCTGGGCAACACCTACCACCTGATGCTGCGCCCCACGGCCGAACGGGTGAAGCGCCTGGGCGGGCTGCACAGGTTCATGCGCTGGGAGCGGCCGATCCTGACCGACTCCGGCGGCTTCCAGGTGATGTCGCTGTCGAACATCTCGAAGGTGACGGAGGAAGCGGTGACGTTCCAGAGCCACCTGGACGGCAGCCGCCACACGCTCTCGCCCGAGCGGTCGATGGAGATCCAGGCGGACCTCCTGGGCGCGGACATCGTCATGCAGCTGGACGAGCTGGTGGCGTTGCCGGCGACCCCGGAGCGCGCCGCCGACGCAATGCGACGGTCAGCCAGGTGGGCACAACGTTCGAGGAACGCATTCGGCGAACGGGATGCGCAGAACCTGTTCGGCATCCAGCAGGGCGGACTGGACCCCACGCTGCGGGCGGAGTCGGCGGAACGGCTGATCGAAGTGGGTTTCGACGGCTACGCCATCGGCGGCCTGGCCGTCGGCGAGGGGCACCAGGCCATGTGCGAGGTGCTGGACTTCGCACCCGGCATGCTGCCGGGCGCGCGGCCCCGCTACCTGATGGGCGTCGGCAAGCCGATCGACATCGTCGAGGCGGTGTACCGTGGAGTGGACATGTTCGACTGCGTGCTGCCCACCCGGTCCGGACGTCACGGCCAGGCCTGGACATGGGACGGCGCGATCAATCTGAAGAATGCGCGCTTCGCCGAAGACGAAGCGCCGCTCGATGCGACGAGTCACGTGTCCGCCAGCCGCGACTATTCCAAGGCCTATCTGCATCACCTGGTGAGGTCGGACGAGATCCTGGGCCAGGTTCTGCTGTCCTGGCACAACCTCGCCTTCTTCCAGGCCCTGATGGCGCAGATGCGCGCGGCGATCGCGGCGGGCGCCATGAGCGAGTTCCGCCAGGCCTTCGCCGCGCGGCAGCGGCCTAACGGACCGGATACTTCGGCGTAAGGCCGCCCTTGCGCGCCGCGGGCGGTGTCGCCGCCCGATTGATCGCCGCGCGCTCGTGCGAGGGCGTCGCCGGCGGCATGCAGCCCTTGGCCTCGCCCAACCCTTTGAGGTAGGCGCGGCGCACGTTGCCGGCGATGATCGCAGACTGCACCAGTTTGTCGTGAGCCTCGGCGCCCGACAGCTTGCGGACCCAACCGCGGAACGGGATCGCGTCGGACGCGAAATCGGCGGCCGCGCCCAGGGCCGTCGAGCGTCCGCGATCCATCAGGTTCTCGTCGCCGGGCAGCACGCGGTCGATGTCCGGGCCCAGAGCCTCGTCCAGGGGGCGCACCAGCGCGACCAGCGCGGGACATTTGAAGCTGCGGGGCGGCCGTGCGTAGGGATCCTCCAGCGCCTGGAGCAGCACCTCGGGGATCTTCGTCCTCACCACGTTCAGGTCGCGCAAGGGTGTCGTGGCCGCGCCCTGGACGCTCTCGTGCTTCAGCTCGTCCGAGGTTCGGATCTGGTTCTCCGGATCGGGGGCCGGCGGAGGCGGGGGCAGAGGCGCCGACCGCGCCGGCGCGGTCTTGCTGGCTGGCCGCGTCTGAGCCGCCGCTGTGGTGGCGAGGGCGGCGGCGAGGGCCGCGACGACGATCGATCGGAGGACGGGGGAACGCATGACTTCAACACCATACCGCCGCGTACGGCGCTGTTAAGGCGGACGCTGCGAAAGCCGGTTTGACTTTCGCCCGTCGCCCTCTAGGTTCCGCCCGCTTCGCCCGGCCGTTCCCGATCAGGACGTCCGCGTCGGGGGCCGGTAGCTCAGTGGTAGAGCATTCGACTTTTAATCGAATGGTCGTGAGTTCGAACCTCACCCGGCCTACCAACCCTTTCGGGTTGTAAAACAGAGCGCTAGCGATGCTTCCTGAAATATGGGCGCGCAGCCACGATGAATCCAGATTTCATCATGTTCACAGTGACTTATCGGGATATTTTGACAGCCCTGGCGGGCGCCGGCTCGAGCAGGTGGATGAAGCGCCATACGGGTCCCTGCGCGGCAAGCATGAAGGCGGCCAGGGCGAGTCGGAACGGGTTGTCGAAGCTCATCAACACGGCGACGAAAGCGGCGAGCAGAGGCCACATCCACAAACTGTTAAGCTTAATGCGTTGCATGGGCGGAGTACGCCACGGCCAGGGGCCGGAGCGCAAGGGCCGCTAAGAACAGCCGCGGCCGGTCGCTGCCTGGTCGACGCTCGGCAGTGGCTTGTCGGGCGCCGCCGACCTTGCGAGGTCCACGACCTGTGCGTCGATCGCGCAGCGCTTCGTGGCCCACTGGGTCCGTATGAGGATCCGCCCAGGCGGCTGCCGCTCGGCGCCCGGAGCGGTCGGTGCGAGCGTGAGAACGCACTCCACATTCCCCGACGGCTGCGTGACGGCGCAGTTCGACGGGGCAGGGCGGGGCAGCGTCGGGGCGTCAACAACGATGATCGGCTGCGCCCCGGCGGCGCTGGCGGCAAAGACCGCGACGACCAGGGCTGTGGTCGAAATCCTCACGAGCCAATCCTCCACGCACGACGGGCCAGAGGAGGATCACATGAGTCGGAGGCTCAGGCGCGCCTGAACAGCGCTGCCGTAAAGCGCGAGGCAGCCTGCTTCACCCAGCGCACGGGCGGTCGCAGGACTTGCCCCGCCTCCGCCATGATAGCGCGCAGTGGAGGACCGCGCGGGGCGGACACCGACTTCGGTGTCCCGGGTATGTCGGTGGGCGATACGGGTTCGGCCTGGGCGAGCAAGCTTTGCTCTCCCAATGGCGACGAAGCCTGGGTGCTGATGCGCGGGGTCACGAGGATCGCCAGTTCCCGATGGACCTCGCGCTTGCGTACGGCGCGCAACACAGGTGCGAGCGCCCGCTCCAGCACAGGAATGCGGCTCAGGAACGGAAGGTCGCGCGCGTAACGTTCGCTGGACTCCTCGAACAATCCGGCCATCAGGAAGGCCTCGCCGTCACGCAGGTCGGCGACGGTGCTCACGCGGCGAACCTTCAATCCCGGGACGCTGAAGCCGGCGACGCTCAGGGAGAGAGAAGGGTCGATGTCGCTGAGCTCGGTGTCGAGCGCGACGCGGATCGTGCCGTTCTCCTGCACGGTCGGCCGGAAGGTCATCGCCGCGCCGTAGGGCCGGAATGCGACCGTAACCTTGTTCTTGTCCTGCGGAACCGGGAACGGAAACTCCCCGCCGGCCCGGAATGTCGCGGTCTCGCCGGAAAGCGCGACCAGGGAGGGCTGGGCGACAACCCGCAGCTCGCCGCGGTCTTCCAGGGCGCGCACGGCCGCGTCGAGGCGCAAACGTCCGCTGTGGGCGCTGGCCTGGGCGATGCCGAAGGGCGCGTCCACGCCGATGGGGGTTCCGCCGGCCGCCACCGTCAGCTCCGGCCCGTTCGTCAGCTGGACCGCGGCGCCGATGTCCTTCAGGCTGCGCTCGCTGACCTCCATGATCCGCACCTCGAGCAGCACCTGGCTGGACTGCGCGTGCAGGCGGGAGATCACGGCGTCGGGCGCGATCTGTTCGGCCAGCCGCTCGGCGATGGCCATCACCGACGGGCGCGACACCTCGCCTTCGAGCAGCAGGCTGGACGACAGCTGCTTCACCACGATGGGCTCGCCCGGCAGGGCGTCGGCCAGCGTCTGGCGAAGCGTCTGGGCGTCGTAACCGACCTGGACATTGACGTTCTGCGAGAGCCGCCCCTGCCGGTCGTAGACGAGGATATTGGTCGTTCCGGGCTGGCTGCCGATCAGATAGAGCCCATCGGGCGTCGGACCCACTTGTGCGGTTTCCGGCTGGCTCACGATGACCTTGCCAACAGGACCCAGCGCTTCCAGCCCGATCGCCTTGTCGATAGGCGCGTGCAGGGTTATCGCCGCCACCGCTTCGCTAAGCAGTTCCTGCGCCTGTGCCGCGGGAGAAGCCGCCGTCGCCAGGGCGCACGCCACCGCACCTACGAGCGCCCGCGGGAGCATGCGCTGAAGGCCGCGCACCGCGGGGGCGATGATGCGGTGGAGCTTCATACGCGGCACAACGCCACACACCCAGTTGGAATAGGCCTAACGAACGTGCTTTCCAGACCCTTACCGCGCCACCGACGGGGCGGATTCAGTCGTTCGCAGAGGCTTCCTTGGCCAGGTAGATGTCGAGCGCCTGCCGCGCGACGGTCTTGCAGCCGCCCGATTCAGCGGTGCTGACGATGTCGTCCAGGCTGGTCAGGCTTTCGACCGCCGGGCAGATGCCTCCGCGGCGGGCTCCGAAGGTCCGGCCGCTCGGCGGCGGCTCTACCAGGGCGCGCAACGTGTCGAAACGCGCGGCGTCGGCAGCCGCCACGCGGGCGCCCGGCACGGTCGCGCCGCCGGTCGCGCCGCGAAGCGTCATAACTTCGCCCGAAGCCCGCATGAGAGTCAGGGTCTTGCCGGCGCCGAGCGCCACCTTGGCGCCGGCGTCGTAGGCCTCTCCGCGTTTGATCGCGGGATCGGTCGAGTTCACCACGATGTAGTCACTGGCCGCCGCGGTCCCGCCTGCCGCCAAAGTAAGTAAAATTCCGGTCAGCAACTTACGCATGTATTCCTCCCCCGAAGGAAGTCTTGGATCGTATCGATGGCAGGCGCCCGCCTACCACATGCGAGCCCTGAACGGTATCTCCACGAGGGCCGCACGGGTCGTATGCGGGGCGATCCGTCGCACGGTTCCGGGGGGCGCGAGCCGTCACCTAAGATCCAGGCCGCAGGCTAGCCATTCAGGGCGAGAATCGGTCGCCCGGCCACCTAATCGGGCTACCGAAGCTCAGCTGACCCCGCTAAGACTCAGGGCGTGTGTGCGTGCCGGGGGAGGGCCGATGGCGAAAGGACGAGCGTCGCGTGTGATCGGCGCCCTCTGCGCCGCCGCCGTCCTGGCTCTCGGTGGGCTCGCGATCGACGCCGGGCGTACCGCCACCGCCGCCCCCGAAACGGTAAGCCGCGCCACCCATGAGGGCGTGGCGTCGTGCGCCGGTTCCACCTGCCATAGCCGGCAGGTCGAGTCGGGCGTCAACATCCGCCAGAACGAGCTGATCACCTGGCAGGACCCCTCCAGCGTGGCCGGGGCGCACAGCCGCGCCTATCGGGTGCTCTATGAGGCGCGTGGCCAGGCGATCATCCGCAAGATGGGGCTGGGCGGCGATGGCGTCGGCCGCCAATGCCTCGGCTGCCATGCCGACCCGGTTCCTGCGGCGCAACGCGGGGCGCGCTTCCAGATCTCGGACGGCGTGGGTTGCGAAGGCTGCCACGGCGGGTCGGGCGCCTGGCTCGCCAGCCACCGCACCGTTGCGGGCACACACGCCGACAACCTCGCACGCGGCATGCGGGCGCTGGAGAACCCCAAGGTGCGCGCCACCGTGTGCCTCGATTGCCATTTCGGCAGCTCCCGGCCGGGGCAGTTCGTGAGCCACGAGATCATGGCGGCGGGCCATCCCCGCGTCGCCTTCGAGCTCGACCTGTTCTCCAGCCTGCAGCAGCACTGGGACGTCGACGCGGACTATGTGCAGCGCAAGCCGTATGCCGGTGGCGTGAAGATCTGGGCCGTGGGCCAGGCGTTGGCGCTGGACCGGGCGCTCAGCCTCTACGCCCAGCCGGGCCGGAACGGCGCTTTCCCCGAACTCTCCTTCTTCGACTGTCACGCCTGTCACCGTCAGATCTCCGAGGATCCGAAGGTCCGCCCGCAGTGGGAGGCCAATCCCGGCCGTCCGATCCCTTCCGGCACGCCGCCGTTCAACGACGAGAACATGATCATGCTCTCGGCCGCGGCAAAGGTCGTGGCGCCGACCCTGGCGGTTCGGTTCGACGCCGACAGCCGCGCCTTCCACGCCGCGCTCGCCCGCGACCGCACGGAGTCGATCCGGGCCGCCGCCAAGCTCGCCGGGACGGCGCGGGCGCTGGCCGACGCCTTCGCGGCCCGCGGCTTCTCGCGCGACGAGACCTTGGCCATCGTCGACGTGGTGCTGCAGGGTGAGATCGCGCGGCGCTACACCGACTATGCCGGCAGCGCCCAGGCGGTGATGGCCGCCGACACCCTGCTCAACGCCCTGGTCAAATCGGGCCAGCTCGACCGCGCCGCCGCGGCGCGGATCCGCCCCAACCTGGACCGCGCCTACGCTCAGGTGCGTGATCCCAATAGCTATCGTCCTGAAGCGTTCCGGGCCTCGCTGGCCCAGATCGCCCAGGCCGTGAGGTCGCTGCGATGAGTTCCGTTCCGCGCTGGGCCGTATCCCTGGCCGCCTTGGCGCTGGCGTCTTGCGGCGGCGGTAGTGGAGGAGGCGGCACGACCGCGCCCCCGCCCACGACGCCGCCGCCCTCCGCGCCCACCTACAGCCTTCCGGCGGCGCAGGCCCTGACCGCAGGCGACGTGCAGCAGGTCATCGCCCAGGCCGTGGCCGAGGCGCGCGCCCGCAACCTGCCCGCGGTGATCGCCGTCACGGACCGGGTCGGCAATGTGCTGGCGGTCTATTCGATGACCGGCGCGCGCGCGACCGCCACACTGCGAGCCGCCCCGAACGGTCAGAACGTGGATGTCCAGGGCGCCGTCGTCCCGGCCACGGCCGCGGCAATCGCCAAGGCGATCACCGGCGCCTATCTTTCGTCGGGCGGCAACGCCTTCTCGACCCGCACGGCCAGCCAGATCGTCCAGGAGCATTTCCCGCCGGCGCCGTCGACGGTGGGGTTGGAGAGCGGACCCTTGTTCGGGGTGCAGTTCTCTTCCTTGCCTTGCTCCGACGTGACCACTCGGACCGCCACCGCCAGCATCGGTCCGCGCCGCTCGCCGTTGGGCCTCTCCGCAGACCCGGGCGGGTTCCCGCTCTACAAGAACGGCGTTCTGGTCGGCGGCGTCGGCGTCATGGCGGACGGCGACTATGGCTTCGACAAGAACACCCTCGACACCGACGACGACGGCGAAGAGGCGATCGCCTATGCGGCGGCCACCGGCTTTGACGCGCCGACCGAGATCCGTGCGGAGCGGGTGACCGTCGACGGCGCGTCGCTGCGGTTCAGCGACGCCAGCGCGCAGACCCTTCGCTCGGCGCCGCCCAGCGCCACCTCTTTCGGCAGTTTGCCGGCCGGGACGGGGGGCTTCACCGCTGTCGCGGGCTACTACGCCGGTGGCGGAGCCCTGGCGGGGTCGACCTACGGAACCGAGGCCTCTGGCCTGCGGCTGGCGACGAACGCCGAGTTCTCCAGCACCAGCGCCATGGTGTTGAGCAACGGCTCCGGTCAGAACCGTTTTCCGATCCGCGCCGGCACGGATGCCGCGGACGGCTTGACGCCGCTGACCGACGCCGAGGTGCGGGCGATCCTCGAGGAAGCGTTCACGGTCATGAGCCGGGCGCGGGCGCAGATCCGCCGCCCTCTGGACAGTCGCGCCCAGGTCTCCATCTCCGTCGTCGACAGCCGCGGACAGATCCTGGGCATCGTCCGTTCGCCGGACGCGCCGGTATTCGGCATCGACGTGGCGGTGCAGAAGGCGCGGACCGCCAGCTTCTTCTCCGGCAGCTTCACGGCCGCCGAGCTCGGCGCCGATCCCAGCGCCGACGTGCGCGGCTTCGTCCAGAAGACCCGCGATTTCTTCGCCGACCCCGCGGCGCTGACCGGCAAGAACGCCTTCGCCGTGCGCTCGATCGGCAATCTGGCGCGCCCGTACTTCCCCGATGGCGAGGTCGGTCGCCCGAACGGGCCGCTGTCTCGTCCCATCGCCCAGTGGAGCCCGCTGTCCACCGGTCTGCAGTCGGCGCTGATCGTCGGCAATATCGGCCAGCACCTGAGCTTCATCGGCGGCGCCGCGACCGTCGATACGCCCCAGCGCTGCACATCCCTGCCGGATGTGGCGCCGGGCCAGAACCGCCTGCAGAACGGCATCCAGATCTTCCCGGGCGGCGTGCCGATCTACCGCGGGGGCCGGCTGGTGGGCGGCGTCGGCGTCTCGGGCGACGGCATCGATCAGGACGACATGATCTCGTTCCTGGGCCTCTACAATGGCGGCGCCAGGGTGTCGGGCGTGTCCAATGCGGCCGGGGCTATACGCGCGGACCAACTCGTGGTCGGACCGACCGCGCCGGCCCGACTGCGCTATGTGAGCTGTCCCGTGGCGCCGTTCCTCGACACCAGCGACCAGAACGTGTGCCAGGGTAAATAGGCATGCGCCTGGGTTCCCTCCTCGCGCTGAGCACCCTCGTCGCCCTCGCCGGGCAGGCGCAGGCTGCGCCGGAGCGCGCCAGGACCCTGACCATCGAAGAGATCCTGAACGGGCGGGCTATCGCGTTCGGCCCGACCATGGTGTCACATGACGTGGCGGCGCGGGCGCAGCCGCCGCACCCGGCCGACAGCGAGCCCCCGCCGACGATCGACGACATCCTCGAGGGGCGACGGATCCCGGGTCGCGTCAAGGAACTGCCGCCGGCGGTCGTCCAGGACAATCCCGGCGCCGTGCATGCGCCACCTCCGGAAGCCTTTCCGCAAGACCAGACGCCGCTGCCGGACCGCTGGCGGCTGGCAGGCGCGCTCGGTCTCACCAACCCGCGCTGGTACGACCCCTACAACCAGAATTTCCTGAAGGGCGACATCCCGATCAAGGGAACGCACGACTGGTTCTTCGCCTTCACCGGCATCTCGGACACCGTCATCGAGCCGCGCAGCTTCCCGATCCCGGTTGGGGTGCAGACGACGGAACGGCCGGGCAGCCTCGACGCGTTCGGCGGCGATACCAGCCTGATGCTGGCGCAGACCTTCATCGCCGCGGCGTCGGTGATCAAGGGCTCCACCGCCTACAAGCCCCCGGAGTTGGAGTTCCGGGTCGCCCTGGCGT
>DASVNS010000024.1:0-7397 GCA_036383735.1 Phenylobacterium sp.
CGAGTCCTACGCCGAGCTTGATTCCACCAACGCCGAGGCGCGTCGTCGCGCGGAGGCCGGCGAGAGCGGGCCGGTGTGGATCATGGCTGGCGTGCAGACGGCAGGCCGTGGGCGTCGTGGGCGCACCTGGTCCACGCAGGCGGGCAACCTGGCGGCCACCCTGCTGACCTCGACCGACCGCTCGGCCGGCGAGGCGGCGCAGCTGTCGTTCGTGGCGGCGCTGGCGGCCTGCGACCTGGCGGACACCTGCCTCGGGCCGGGCGCGGCGCGGCTGAAATGGCCCAACGACGTGCTGGTGCATGGCCGCAAGGCCGTGGGCATCCTGGTGGAGTCCGGGGCGCGGCCCGACGGGCGCCTGTGGCTCGCCGTGGGGATCGGCGTCAACCTCAAGCACGCGCCCCAGGACGTGGAGCGACCGGCCACCGCCTTTGCGGACCACATGGCCGGGCCGCCCCCCGAGCCGGCGGTGGCGCTGGACGTGCTGGCTATGGCCTTCGAGCGCTGGCGGACCGCTTGGACGACACAAGGGTTCGCGCCGATCGCCGCCGGCTGGTCGGAGCGCGCCGCCGGCCTCGGCGAACGCTGCGAAGCCAGGCTGCCCAATCGCACGCTGTCAGGCATAGCGGAGGGGCTGGATCCGGACGGCGCGCTGCGTCTCAGGCTGGACGACGGCGGCCTGGAGCGCATAACGGCGGGCGACGTATTCTTCGGGGGGGCGTGATGCTACTGGCGATCGAGCAGGGCAATACGAACACGCTTTTCGCCGTGCACGACGGCCGGACGTGGGCGGCGCAGTGGCGGGCGGCGACCCACGCGACGCGCACGGCCGACGAATATGCGGTCTGGCTGTCGCAACTGCTGAGCATGGCCGGCCTCGCGCTCGGCGCGTTCGATGGGTGCATCATCTCCAGCGTGGTGCCGCAATCGATCTTCAACCTGCGCAACCTGGCCCGACGCTACCTGCATGTGGAACCGCTGGTGATCGGCGAGAACGTCGAACTCGGCATCGAGGTGCGGATCGAGAAGCCGTCGGAGGCGGGCGCCGACCGGCTGGTCAATGCGATCGGCGCGCATGTGGTCTATCCGGGCGACCTGATCGTGATCGACAGCGGCACCGCCACCACCTTCGACGTCATCGCCGCGGACGGCGGGATGGAAGGCTGCGCCATCGCGCCTGGGATCAACATGTCTATGGAGGCGTTGCACCAGGCCGCGGCGAAACTGCCGCGCATCGCGATCCAGCGTCCGCGCGGGAACACCGCCATCGGCAAGGACACCGTCGCGGCGATGCAATCGGGCGTCTACTGGGGCTATATCGCCCTGATCGAAGGCCTGGTGACGCGCATCAAGGATGAATGGGGCAAGCCCATGAGCGTGATCGGCACCGGTGGCGTAGCCTCGCTGTTCCACGGGGCGACCGACGCCATCGACCACTTCGACCCGGACCTGACGATCCGCGGCATGCTCGAGATTTACCGCCGCAACGCGGCCAAGGGATGAATGGCTAGACCCAGCAAAGACGACGAACTCGTTTTCCTGCCGCTCGGCGGGTCGAACGAGATCGGGATGAATTTCAACCTGTACGGCTTCGGGCCGGCGCACGACCGCAAGTGGATCGTCGTCGATCTGGGCATCACGTTCGGCGATCAGACCACGCCGGGCGTCGAGGTGATCCTGCCGGATCCGGCGTACATCGAGGCGTACGCCGACCGCATCCTCGGCATCGTGCTGACCCACGCCCACGAGGACCACATCGGCGCGGTGGCCTGGCTGTGGCCGCGGATGAAGGCGCCTGTGTACGCCACGCCGTTCACAGCCTTCATCCTGCGCGAGAAGCTGCGCGAGGCCGACCTGCTGGGCGAGGTGGAGATCACCGAGGTCCCGCTGGGGGGAACGATCGAGCTCGGCCCGTTCAAGCTGGACCTGATCACCTTGACCCACTCGATCCCCGAGCCGAACGGGCTGGCGATCCGGACACCGCTGGGCACCGTCCTGCACACCGGCGACTGGAAGATCGACCCGGACCCGCTGCTGGGCGGGGTGACCGACGAGGACGCCATCCGCCGCCTGGGCGACGAGGGCGTGTTGGCCATGGTCTGCGACTCGACGAACGTGTTCGTGGACGGCCACGCCGGCTCGGAAGCCGACGTGCGCAAGGCGCTGACGACCCTGATCGCCGGGCTGAAGGGCAAGGTGGCCGTGGCCTGCTTCGCCTCGAACGTGGCGCGCATGGACAGCGTGATCCGCGCGGCCGAAGCCGCCGGCCGGCGCGTGTGCCTGGCCGGGCGTTCGATGCACCGGATGGCCGCGGCGGCGAAGTCGGTGGGCCTGATGCAGGACATCAAGCCGTTCATCGACGACACCGAGGCCAAGCACCTGCCGGAGAACGGCGTGCTGTATCTGTGCACCGGCAGCCAGGGCGAGGCGCGCGCGGCCCTGGCCCGGATCGCCGAGGGGACGCACCCGCACGTGAAGCTGGGCGCCGGCGACGCCGTGGTGTTCTCCAGCCGGGTGATCCCCGGCAACGAGATCCCGATCCGCAACCTGCAGAACAACCTGACCGAACGCGGCGTGCGGCTCTACACCGAGCGCGATCACCCGGGGATCCACGTCTCCGGCCACCCGTGCCGCGACGAGCTGGCCGAGATGTACGCCTGGGCGCGGCCGACCATCGCGGTGCCGACCCACGGCGAACGCCGCCACCTGATGGAGCACGCCGCCTTCGCCCGCGACCTGCAGGCGCCGCAGCAGGTGACGCCGCGCAACGGCGACATGGTGCGCCTGGCGCCCGGTCGCGCCGAGATCATCGAGGAGGTGCAGGCCGGTCGCCTCTACGTCGACGCCGGCGTGCTGACGCCCGAGAACGGCGACGCCCTGCGCGAGCGGCGGCATGCGGCCTTCAACGGCGTGGTCGCGGTCTCGGTCGTCCTGGACGGGCGGGGCAGGATCGCCAGCGGGCCGCAGGTGCGCGCGCTCGGCCTGCCGACCGAGGACGAGGAGCACCTGGACGAGGTGCTGGAGACGCTGGCCGACGAGGCCGAGGCGGCGATCAAGCGCATGAAGGGCGACGAAAAGGAGCTGGACGAGAGCATCGAGACCGCCATCTCGCGCGCCGTGAAGAAGGCCAGCCAGCGCATCTGGGGCCGCCGGCCGGTGGTGGAGACCACGGTGCTGCGAATCTAGCTCGCGCCGTCGGCGAGTGGGTTCTAAATTCTTGCCGCGGCTCCGAACGGCGGCTTTGATGGGAGCGGGTCAGACGCGGAGTCGCGCGGTCGGATCGTAGGGGAGACCGGCTGAGATGTCCGCGTACAGAGGCGTTCGCATCGTCGACTTCAGCCAGGGCGTCGCGGGGCCGATGGCGGCCATGCTGCTGGGCGACCTCGAGGCCGAAGTGGTCAAGGTCGAGCCGCCGGGCGGCGACCGGCTGAAGGACCATCCCGGCTACCTGGCCTGGAACCGCAACAAGCAGGTGGTGACGCTGGACCTGGAAACGGGTGACGGGCTTGCCGCGGCCAAGACGCTGATCGCGGGCGCCGATGTGGCGCTGTTCGACCACCCGCCCGGCGGGCTCGAGGCGCTCGGGCTCGACGCCGGGAGCCTGGTCGCCGCCCACCCGGGCCTGGTCCATACCTGGATGCCGCCCTATGGCGCGACCGGAGAGTGGAGCGACCTGCCGCCGCACCACAGCCTGCTGGCGGGTCTGACCGGCATGGCGTTTCGCCAGGGGGCGTGGACCGATCGGCCCGTGCACCTGGTGATCCCGATCGCCTGGTACGCCCAAGGCGTGCTGGGGGCGGGGGCTATCGGGGCGGCGCTCTACGAGCGCTCGCGCAGCGGGCAGGGTCAGGCGCTGACGATCAGCGGGCTGCACGGCGTGGCGGAGGTGACGCCTCTGCCGCCCCTGCTCAGCGAGCCGCTTGCGCCGCGAGCCGTGCCGCCGGGCATCAACCCCCGCTACCGCCTGTACCAATGCGCCGACGGCGAGTGGTTCTTCCTGGGGACCCTGTTCACGAACTTCTACCGCAAGGCGTTCGAGGTGCTGGGGCTGGAGGACCTGTTCGAGGCGCTGGAAGAGGACATGCTGGCCGCCCGGGACCTGCTGGAGGGCATGTTCCTGGCCCGTCCGCGCGACGAATGGCTGGAGGCCCTGCGGGCCAACGGCGTGCCCTGCGCGGCGGTCGGCGCCCGCGAGGCCTGGTTCGCCGGACCGGCGGTGGCCGACAGCGGCATGCGGGCCGTGCTGCGGCATCCAACCCTGGGCGATGTGGCGATGCCGGCGCCCGCGGTGAAGTTCAGCGCCACGCCGGCCCGCAGCCCGGCGTTGCCGCAAGCCGCGCCGGCTCCGCCGGCCTGGGCCGCCCGACCCCTGGCCCAAGGTTCGCCCGATCGGGGCGGCGGACCCCTGGCGGGGCTGAAGGTGCTGAACCTGGGCACCGTGATCGCCGGCGCCTACACGGGGATGATCCTGGCGCAACTCGGCGCCGACGTGACCAAGGTCGAGTCGCGGGAAGCGGACCCCTTCAGGGTCAGCGGATCGACGTTCCTGGCTTTCAACCGCGGCGTCCGGGGCCTCGGCCTCGATCTCAAGCGTCCCGAAGCGCGCGAGTTGTTCCTGGAGCTCGCCAGAAGCGCGGATGTGGTCATCGACAACTATCGGCTGGGCGTGCGCGGGCGGCTGGGCATCGACTACGCGGCGCTGAAGGCGGTGAACCCGAAGATCATCTCATGCTCCATCAACGCCTACGGCGAGACCGGCGCGCGCGCCGCGATGCCGGGCTTCGACCCGCTGATGCAGGCCGAGGGCGGCATGATGGCGGCGCAGGGCGGCGACGGTGACCCGATCCTTTGGACCATCGCCGTCAACGACGTCGCCACCGCGGCCATGGTGGTCGGCGCCGTGACCGCGGCCCTGAACGCCCGCGAGCGGACGGGGGAGGGGCAGGAGATCCTGACCAGCCTGCTGGCGCAGAGCCTGGTCTTCCAGTCGGGCGAGATGGTCGCCTACGACGGGCGGCCGACGAACGACCTCGGCGGGGCGGACTGCCTGGGGACCGCGGCGCTGCACCGTTACTACGCCTGCGCGGACGGCTGGATCGGGGTGGTGGCGCAGACCGCGGCCGCGGCGGCGGCCGTGGGCCGGATTCTGGAGATCGACGTCGGCGCGGCGCCGCTTGCGGAGCCCCGGGACGGCGATCTTGCGGGCCGGATCGAGGCGGCGCTCGCTGGCCGGCCTCGCACCGCGACGCTGGCGGCCCTGCGGCGTGCAGGCGTGGCCGCCGCCCCGGTGATCGGCGAGGACGAAGCGCGGACGGACCGCTGGCTGGCCGCCAACGGCTTCACGGAGATGTGGGAGGACGAGAGGCTGGGCCCGATGGTCGGGGCGCCGGCGCTCTCGACTTTCTCCCGGACGCCGGCAGGCTTCCGTCGCGGGCCGCCGGAGGTGGCGCAGCATTCGGCCGAGGTCCTCGGCGAGTACGGGATCGGGCCGGAACGGATCGCCGGCCTGATGGCCGCAGGCGCGGTGTTTTAAGGCCGCGGCCCGTTGTGACCCAAGGTGATCTCGCACCGGCGCGCAGAACGGCGTATAGGCGCCGGATGATCGGGAAACTGAACCACGTGGGCGTGGCCACGCCCTCCATCGCGCAGTCCGCCGCCCTCTACCGCGACATGCTGGGCGCCACGAAGATCGGCGAGAAGTTCGCCATGCCGGAGCAGGGCGTGTGGGTCTGCTTCGTGGACCTGCCGAACAGCCAGATCGAGCTGATCGAACCCTATGGCGACGCCTCACCGCTGAAGGGCTTCCTGGAAAAGAACCCGGCGGGCGGCCAGCACCACATCTGCTTCGAGGTCGAGGATATCGAGGCGACGCGCGACGACATGCTGGCGAAGGGCGCCACGGTGCTGAACGGCGGGAAGCCGCGGATCGGGGCGCATGGCACGCCGGTGATCTTCGTCCATCCCAAGAACATGGGCGGCGTGCTGGTCGAACTCATGGAAACGCCAAAGGGAGCCCACTGATGGGTCCGTTCACCGCGTTTGCGATCTTCCTGACCATCTGGTGGACGGTGCTGTTCGCGGTGCTGCCGCTGGGGGTGGTGAGCCATGCGGAGGCCGGCATCGACAAGGGCGACGGGGGTGATCCCGGCGCCCCGGTGGACCCGAAGCTGAAGAAGAAATTCTTCACCACAACCTGGATTTCGGTCGTCGTGTTTGCGGTGCTCTGGCTGGTGATCAAGTTTGGTCTCGTGACCCTGCCGGACCTGCCGCGCCGCTACTGAGCGACCCGGCGTTCCGCCTCATCGTTGCCAAGGTTCTCCCGGCAAGGCTATCAGGGCGCCTTCGCCTCCGCCCGTCCCGTGGACGGGCTCGCTATTTGACTAGAGGCCTTCTTCTCCGTCGTGACGGTCATCACGCCGGGAAGGTCTCTCGCTGACGGGATTCCAATGCGCCTATCGCGATACTTCATGCCTACCCTTCGCGAGGCGCCCGCCGACGCGCAGATCGTGTCGCACCAGCTGATGCTGCGGGCCGGCCTGATCCGCCAGGAGGCCGCCGGCATCTACGCGTGGCTGCCGCTGGGCCTGAAGGTGCTGAAGAAGATCGAACAGGTGGTGCGCGAGGAGATGAACCGCGCCGGCGCCGTCGAGATCCTGATGCCGACCCTGCAGCTGGCCGACCTGTGGCGGGAGAGCGGACGCTATGACGACTATGGCGAGGAGATGCTGCGCATCAAGGATCGCCACGACCGCGACCTGCTGTACGGGCCCACAGCGGAGGAGGTCGTAACCGACATTTTCCGAAGCTATGTGAAGTCCTACAAGGACTTGCCGAAGAATCTTTACAACATCCAGTGGAAATTCCGGGACGAGCGGCGGCCCCGCTTCGGGGTCATGCGTGGCCGCGAGTTCCTGATGAAGGACGCCTACAGCTTCGACGTCGACGAGGCGGCCGCGCGCCGGTCGTACAACCGGATGTTCCTGGCCTACCTCAACGTCTATGCGCGGCTTGGCCTCAAGGCGATCCCGGTGAAGGCCGACCCCGGCCCCATCGGCGGCGATATGAGTCATGAGTTCATGATCCTGGCCGATACCGGCGAAAGCCAGGTGTTCGCCCATCGCGACCTGGTGGAGATGGGCGCGCCCGGACCGGATATCGACTGGGACGGGGACCTGGACCCCATGGTCTCGCAGCGGACGGATCTCTATTCCGCGTCGGACGAGATGCACGACGCCGCGCGCTTCGAGGCCATGCCCGAGGACAAGCGGATGACCGCCCGCGGCATCGAGGTGGGCCACATCTTCTATTTCGGCGAGAAGTACTCCAAGCCCATGAAGGCCCATGTGACGGGGCCGGACGGCAAGGATGCGCCAGTGCACATGGGCTCGTACGGCGTCGGC
>DASVNS010000025.1:0-4592 GCA_036383735.1 Phenylobacterium sp.
GCGGCACTGCGGCCGACCTCAACTTCATCAGCCTGGGCTCGGTCAGCCATATCGAAGTGCTGCAGGAAGGTGCGGCGGCCCAGTACGGCACCGACGCCATCGCGGGCGTCATCAACATCATCCTGAAGGACGCCGATTCCGGGGGCTCTGCCGTGGCCTCGGCGGGCAAGTACATGAGCGGCGGCGGCGAAACCGCCGACCTCACGCTGAACGTCGGCTTCGCGCCGATCGAGAACGCGTTCCTGAACCTCAGCTTCGAGAGCCGCTACCACGACTACACCTTCCGCGGCGGCGTCGACCCTCGCGTACTGAACACCCCGTTCAACATCAACTCGACGTCCCGGCTCAGCCGCTATCCGCAGGTGGCCGGCCTGTCCGACTTCCCGTATATCAACCGGGTCGCGGGCGACGCCGAATACCGGCTGAACGTCGGCTCGTTCAACTTCGGCTACACGGTGGGCTCGGTCGAACTCTACGCGTTCGGCACCTATGGCGACAAAGACGCCTCGGCGTTCGAGAATTACCGCGTGCCGAACCTCGTCGTCGGCAAGGACGGGTCGATCCCGCGGCCGCTCGGCTTCAACCCCCGCGAGGTGCTGTACGAGACCGACTATGCGGTCACCGGCGGTATCTCCGGCGAAATGGAGACGGGCTGGAAGTGGGACCTCGCCAGCACCTACGGCAAGGACGAGATCAGCATCAACACCAAGGACTCGCTCAACCGGTCCCTCTACATCGACACCTCGACGGCCACGACGCCCGGCTTCTCGCCGACCGACTTCCATGCCGGCGATTTCATCTCGACCCAGTGGACGACCCAGATCGACGCCTCGAAGGAGTACGACGTCGGCATGGCCACGCCGCTCACCCTGGCTCTGGGCGCCGAGTACCGGAAGGAAACCTACGAGATCAAACCGGGCGACCCCGCCTCGCGCTACAAGGAAGGCTCGCAATCCTATCCGGGCTTCGCCCTGACCGACGCCGGCAAGCACAGCCGCAAGAACTACGCGGTCTATGGCGACGTCGCCGTCTCGCCCATCGAGGCGGCGAAGGTGGACGTGGCGGCCCGCTACGAGCATTTCACCGACTTCGGCGACACCTTCGTCGCCAAGCTGACCGGCCGCTACGACTTCAGCCCACAGCTCGCGGTCCGCGGCACGGCCTCCACCGGCTTCCGGGCGCCGACCCTGGCGGAAGAGTACTATTCGGCCACCAACGTCTCGCCGACCGCGGCCTTCGTGCAGTTGCCGCCGAATGCGCCCGCCGCCGCCCTCGTCGGGGTGAACGGTCTCGATCCTGAAAAGTCGCGCAACTTCAGCGTCGGCTTCGTCGCCCACCCGGGCTACGGGATCACCGCCACCCTCGACCTCTATCAGATCGGCATCCGCGATCGCGTTGTCGGCTCGGGCGCGCTGTTCGGCTCGGGCGGTTCCGTGAACCTGCCGGCGGTGCTGGCGGCGATCAAGGCCAACGGCAACGTGCTGGATCCCACCGTCGTGCAGACCGGCATCACCATCTTCACCAACGGCCTGAACACCCGCACCCGCGGCGCCGAACTCGTCCTCACCGCCATGAGCGACTTCGACGACTGGGGCACGGTGCAGTGGTCGCTGACCGGCAACTACACCAAGACGGAAGTCACCAAGTTCGCGACGCCGCCCGCGCAGTTGGCCGGAGCCTCGCTCTTTGACCTGACCTCCATCGACAACCTGGAGACCACGTCGCCGAAGTACCGGATCGTCGCCGGCGGCTTCTGGACCTGGGGCGATCTCTCGGTGAACCTGAAGGAGACCCTCTATGGTCCCGCGAGCCGCCACGAAAGCCGCGTCGGCGCCTGCACGCTCGCAGGCGGAGCGACGTCGGCGGCCTGCTTCGTGAACCGGATCGGGCCGACGGTGATCACCGACCTGGAAGTCAGCTACAAGGTTATCCCGGCGGTGAAGGTCTCGATCGGGGCCAACAACCTGTTCAACCAGTACCCGAACAAGGTGAACAAGGCCTATCACGACGCCTTCCTGGCCGCGAACTCGAGCGGCTACGTCGGCCAGTACCCGACGTTCTCGTCCTTCGGGATCAACGGCGGCTACTACTACGGCAAGGTCGCCTACACGTTCTGACGACCCGATCGAACGGAGAGGGCCGCGGGGTCTATCCTTGCGGCCCTCTTCACGTCCCGACTGGCGCCCGGAATTGAGACGCCCGGCCCTAGAGGCGGAGGTCCGCCTCGTCCTTCGACAGCATGGCCTTGACGTCGAAGACCACGGAGCCCGGTCGGCCTAGGCCGCGAATCCGCTCGGCGCCGAGCTCAACGAACTGCCGGTGAGCCACCGCAACGACAAGCCCGTCATAGGCGCCCTCCTCCAGCTTGGTCACCAGATCCAGCCCGTACTCGGAACGCGCCTCATTCGCGTCGATCCATGGGTCACAAACATCCACCGCCACGCCGTAATCGGCCAGCTCGCGCACGATATCGATCACCCGGGTGTTTCGAAGGTCCGGAGTGTTCTCCTTGAAGGCCAGGCCCAGCACCAGCACTCGGGACCCCTTAACGGCGACGCCCCGCCGGATCATCTCCTTGACCAGCTCGCGGGCGACATAGCCGCCCATGCCGTCGTTGATCCGGCGGCCCGCCAGGATCACCTCGGGCCGATACCCCACCGTCTCGGCCTTGTGGGTCAGGTAGTAGGGGTCCACCCCGATGCAGTGGCCGCCGACCAGGCCGGGGCGGAAATTCAGGAAGTTCCACTTCGTCGCGGCTGCGGCCAGCACCTCGTGGGTATCGACCCCCAGGCGGTGGAAGATCAGAGCGAACTCGTTCACCAGGGCGATGTTCAGGTCGCGCTGGGTGTTCTCGATGACCTTGGCCGCCTCCGCCACGCGGATCGAGCCGGCGCGATAGGTGCCGGCGCGCACCACCGAGGCATAGAGCGCATCGACGAAGTCGGCGGCGGGGGGCGTCGAGCCCGCCGTCACCTTCACGATGTCCGCCAGGCGGTGGTGCGGATCGCCCGGGTTCGCCCGCTCGGGGCTGTAGCCGGCGAAGAAGCCCTCGTTGAATGTCAGGCCGGAGACCTGGGCCACTACGGGCACGCAGTCCTCCTCCGTCGCGCCTGGGTAGACCGTCGATTCGTAGATGACGACGCCGCCCTCGCCGATTGCCCCGCCCACCGTGCGGCTGGCCGCCATCAGGGCCGAGAGGTCGGGCCGCTTGTGATCGTCGATCGGCGTCGGCACCGTCACGATGAAGACATTGCAGCCTTTGAGGGCCGCGGGATCATCGCTGAACGTCAGGCGGGTCGCCGACGCGAGGGCAGCCGCCGAGACCTCCAGCGTCCGGTCCTCCCCGCGCTGGAGCTCGGCGATGCGCACCGAGCCGACGTCGAAGCCCACGACCTCGTGCTCGGCGGCGAACGCCACCGCCAGCGGCAGGCCGACATAGCCCAGGCCGATCACGGCGATCTTCGCCGGGCTCTGCGTGAAGGGGTTCTGCACCATAGCGCCGCTGACTAGCATGGTTCGCCCGCGCACCGCGTCAGTTCGCGGATCGCGAGGTAGAGGTGGTAGAGCGACGTCGCTGGCGACGGCTCCTCGACGAAGGCGCCGTCGGCGCGCATCCGCTCCCGCCAGACACCCGGCGTGGGCGTGTCCAGGAACCTGGCCAACCCGTTCGCGGCCTGCAGCGCCGCAGTCCGGTCGCCCAGCGCCAGCGCCGCTTTCAGGTGCTCGGTCTGGCCCCAGAGCCGCGCCGCGCCGTCGCGCACCGCCAGGTCATCCGTCAGCGCGTCGACGACCACGTTCCGCGCAGCGTCGAATCCACGCCGGCCTGCCATGAACAACCGGCGGACCGTGGCCGCGATGTCCGCCCGTCCACGCGCCCGCCCCCACCGCTCCAGCAGCCACGCCCATTCGAACTGATGGCCGGGCTCGATCAGGCCGGCGGGCCCGGCCAGAGGTCGCCACTCGGCGTCGAAGAACTCGCTGAGCGCGCCGGTCGCCGGGTCGATGAAACGCCGTAGCGCCAGCTCGGCGAGTTCGTCCGCCAAGGTGGACCAGCCGGCGTCGCCCCCGGCGGCTTCCCATTCCAATGCAGCCTCGAACAGGTGCATCTGGGCGTTGGCCTGGAAGGGGCGCTCCCCCGCCTCGCGGAAGCCGCCCCGAGCATGCCGGAACACGTCCAGCCGTCCGCGCAAGGTCGTCGCGGCCTCGGTATCGCCCGGCGCCGCAAGCGCCAGCAGCACAAAAGCCTGCTCGTAGAGGTAGGCCGCCGCGTCGATCGGCGTTCCTGCGGGGTCGAGGATCGCCATGAACAGTCCGTCGTCGCGGCGCGCGCGCCGGGCGAAAAGATCGAATGCACGCCGCGCGGCCGCATCCCATGGACCCAACCCCTCGCCCGAGGCGGCCGCGAATACGAACGCTTGTCGAGCCTGCACACGCGCCCGATAGCGAGGATCATGCGGAGCCCCATCCCAGGTCAGGGCCTCGCGGAACGCCCCTGTCGAAGGATCGATGCCCACCTCGGCCCACAGCGGCAGCGCCGCCTCCCGCAGCCAACCATCGTACCAGGCGGCAGCCGTGCTCAGGTCGGCGAAGCC
>DASVNS010000026.1:0-7349 GCA_036383735.1 Phenylobacterium sp.
ATCAGGCCGCCCGCCGCCCGCCGTGTTACATCGCAGCACGCGAGTTGCGACCTAACTGCAACCCCGCCGATAAAAATACCGCCGGGTGGGCGAGTCGCCGACACGACTCGCCCTTGAGATGATTTCCTCCCGCCAGGAAGCGCCCGACGCACGTCGAGGCGCGGGGAGAAATTCCATGCATAAACGTTTTGTCGAGGCCGCCTCCTGGGCGGTGTTGATGGCGCTGGGCGCTGGCGTGGGCGCGGCATCGGCCCAAGCGGCGGCCGACGTCGAGGAAGTGGTGGTCACCGGCTCTCGTATCCGGACCAGTCCCCTCGACCAGATCCAGCCCGTCGTGCAGATCGACCAGGGGTTCATCGCCAAGCAAGGCCTCACGTCGACCGTCGATGCGCTGCAGCGCATCCCGTCCGCATCGGGTGGCTTAAACGGCAAGTTCAACAACTCCGGGAACCTCGGCAACCCGCCCGACGGCGGCGGGGTCGGCGCGGGCGCCGCGGAGATCGACCTGCGCTACCTGGGTTCGCGTCGGGTGCTGGTCCTGGTCGACGGACTGCGGTGGGTGCCCGGCGCCTCCGCCTCCGGCGTGCCGGGGTCGGTGGACCTCAACACCATCCCGACGGCGATGATCAGCCGGATGGAGGTGTTGCAGGAAGGCGCCTCGCCGATCTACGGCTCGGACGCCATCGCTGGCGTCGTCAACATCATCACCAAGGACAGCCAGGAGGGCTTCGCCGGCAACGCCCAGATCGGCCAGAACAGTCACGGCGACGGGTTCGCCCAGGACTACAACATCACCTTCGGCGCGGGCTCGGGCGGCACGCACATCGTCGTGGGCGGCGGCTACTTCAAGCAGGACCCGATCTCGTCGGGCGACCGCAAGATCAGCCGGTTCCCGGCGCCGTACGCCACCTCGTGCCTCGAGGGCGGTTGCAGCGGCGGCACCCTGCTCGGCCGCTTCGACGTTCGCGATCCGGTGCTCGGCGAGGTCCAGGACCTGACCCTCAAGCAGGCGCTCGCCGCCGGCCAGGTCCCGACCTATACGGCCGGCGACCCCACCGGCGCAGGCTCCAGCTTCAAGGCGTTCACCACCGCCGACCGGTTCAACTTCCAGCCGTTCAACTACATCATGATCCCCTCCGAGCGGATCAGCCTGTTCGGCTCGGTCCGCCAGGACCTCACCGACAGCATCCGGCTGCGGGTGAAAGGGACCTATGTTCAGCGCAAGTCGGCCAACCAGGCCGCGCCGCTCCCCCTGTTCGTCGGCCCCAGCGCCGGCAACGGGAACCTGCTCGACACCATCTCGATCGACGCCACCAATCCCTACAACCCGTTCGGCTTCACGCTGACGGACGGCGCCTATGACGTCATCGGCCGCCGGCTGATCGAGAACGGCCCGCGGCACTACGAACAGACGGTCGACACCTGGAACGTCACCGCGACACTCGACGGCGAGTTCTCGGTCGGCGAGCGGACCTGGAACTGGGACGTCAACGCCCTCTACTCGCGCAACCGCGCCGAGCAGACCTTCACCGGCAACGTCAACTCCCAACGCATCGCCCAGGCGCTGGGGCCGGTCGCCCAGTGCGTCGCGCCCTGCGTGCCGCTCAACCTGTTCGGCGGGGCCGGAACGATCACCGGGCCGATGCTGAACTTCATCGCCTTCACCGAGCACGACCTGTCGCAGCAGGAACTGACCGACTTCTCGGCCAACCTCACCGGCGACCTTCTCGATCTGCCGGCCGGTCCGCTCGCCTTCGCCGCCGGGGTCGAGCGGCGGCGCACCGAAGGCTTCTTCCAGCCCGACGCGCTGATCGTCGCCGGACTGGGCGCGGACATCCCGGCCCAGCCGACCAGCGGCAAGATCACGATCAAGGAAGCCTACGGCGAACTGAGGATCCCGCTGCTGCGGGACCTGCCGTTCGTCGACAGCCTGGAGGCCTCGGTCGCGGGCCGCTGGTTCGACTATTCGGCGTCGGGCAGCGGTTCGACCTACAAGGCCGGCCTGACCTGGCGGCCGATGTCCGAGGTCCTGTTCCGCGGCTCGTACGGCGAAGGCTTCCGGGCCCCGTCGATCGGCGAGCTCTACGGCACGGCGTCGCGCTTCGATCAGGAGGTCGTCGACCCCTGCAACAGCATTCTGGCCGCGGGCGTCAGCCCCACGATACGGGCGAACTGCATCGCCAGCGGCGTTCCGGCGAGCGGCAGCTACTCGCAGCTGAATCCGCAGGTGTCGGTGATCACCAGCGGCAACCCCGGCCTCGATCCCGAGAAGAGCGACAGCTGGAACTTCAGCGGCGTGTGGGAGCCGGCGTTCCTCAAGGACGCGGCCTGGGCCAGCGGCGGTTCCATCGAACTCGCCTATTCCAACATCGACCTGAAGGACGCCATCCAGGCCCAGGACGGCCAGACCCTCCTGGACCGCTGCGCCCAGAACGCCGACGCGCTTTCCTGCTCGGCGATCACGCGCTCGTCCTCGGGCCAGGTGATCGGGATCTCGAACCCGCTGATCAACATCGGCAGCGTCAGGGTAAGGACCCTCGACCTCAACGTCGTCTGGACCTCGCCGCGGTGGTCGTTCGGACAGTTGTCCGCCCACTGGTACACGACGCGCCTGCTCGAGTTCACCGAGAAGGTGCCGACCGCCAGCGGCCTGACCCCCATCGAGCGCGAGGGGACCGAGCGCGGCAGCCCCGACCAAGCCTATCCGAAGACCAAGTCGACGATGATGCTGGATTGGGACCGGGCCGACTTCGGCGGCACCTTGACCGGACGCTACATGTCCTCGGTAACCGAGGACCTGGGCGGCGGCGCGAGCGCCAAGCTGAACAGCCGGCTCTACATCGACGCCCAGGCCCGCTGGACGCCGAGCTTCATCAGCGACGGCTTCCGCGTGGCGGTCGGCGTGAACAACCTCTTCGACAAGGATCCGCCGGGCTGCGTCAGCTGCTCGCTGAACAACTTCGACCCGAACGCCTACGACGTGCCGGGCCGGTTCTTCTACCTGCGGGTCGGCTACCGCATGTAGGACCGGCGATGTCCGGGCGGTTTCGCGGTCGCCCGGATCCGCCGCCGCAAAGCCATTGACTTGGGCGGGGGCTCGGAAGACACCCCCGCCCATGATCCCCCGCTACGCCCGCAAGGAAGCCGCCGCGATCTGGGCCCCCCAGACCCGCTTCAAAATAATGTTCGCGATCGAGGCCCACGCCGCCGACGCCATGGCCGACCTGGGCGTGATCCCCAAGGAAGCCGCCCGGGTGATCTGGGAAAAGGGCCGCGACGCCGTCTGGGACGCCGACCGCATCGACGAGATCGAGCGCGAGGTGAAGCACGACGTCATCGCCTTCCTCACCCACGTGACCGAGGTCGTCGGTCCCGAGGCGCGCTTCCTGCACCAGGGCATGACGTCCTCCGACGTCAACGACACCACCCTGGCCGTCCAGCTCGTCCGCGCCACCGACCTGCTGCTGGAGGACGTGGACCTCGTCCTCGAGGCCATCAAGCGGCGCGCCTACGAGCACCGGCTGACCCCGACCGTCGGCCGCAGCCACGGGATCCACGCCGAGCCGATCACCTTCGGCCTGAAGCTCGCCGGCTACTACGCCGAGTTCCAGCGCGCCAAGGAACGCCTGGCGATGGCCAAGTTCGAGATCGCCACCTGCGCCATCTCCGGCGCCGTCGGCACCTTCGCCAACGTCGCGCCCGAGGTTGAAGCCTATGTGGCCGACAAGATGGGCCTGGCCGTGGAACCCGTCTCCACCCAGGTGATCCCGCGCGACCGCCACGCCGCCTATTTCGCGGCCCTGGCCGTGGTCGCCAGCTCCATCGAGCGCCTCGCCACCGAGATCCGCCACCTGCAGCGCACCGAGGTGCTGGAGGCCGAGGAGCCGTTCGATCCCGGCCAGAAGGGCTCGTCGGCGATGCCGCACAAGCGCAACCCGATCCTCACCGAGAACCTCACGGGCCTGGCCCGCCTCGTCCGTTCCGCGGTCGTGCCGGCCATGGAGAATGTGGCGCTGTGGCACGAGCGCGACATCAGCCATTCCTCGGTCGAACGCGGCATCTGTCCGGACGCCACCGTCCACCTCGATTTCGCGTTGCGCCGCCTGGCGGGCGTGGTCGAGCGGCTGGTGATCTACCCCGAGAACATGGCCAGGAACCTCGACCGCCTCGGCGGCCTGGTCCATTCACAGCGCGTGCTGCTGGGCTTGACCCAGAAGGGCCTGAGCCGCGAGGCGAGCTACGCCGCCGTCCAGCGCAACGCCATGAAGGTGTGGCGCGGCGAGGGCAACTTCCTCGATTTCCTGAAGGCCGACCCCGAGATCACCCTCGCCGACGCCGAACTCGAACAGCTCTTCGACCTGGGCTACCACTTCAAGAACGTGGACCGGGTCTTCGCCCGGGTGTTCGGCGAGCACGCCGAGGCCAAGGCATCGTGACCTTCGACGACCTCAATCGAGGACGGCACGGCCGCGGACGAACAGAGATATCGGTCGTCTATGGGTCCCGGTCTCCGGCTACGTCGAAACCGGGATGACCCGCGGCGGGAAGGGCGTGGCCCTCAGTTCCCCGCCTTAACGCTCTCGCGCGCCTGGGCCAGAAACTCGGCCATCTTCATGCGGACCTCGCCTTCGGAGACGGCCACGCCCGCGCCCTTGAGGTCCTCGAAGACCTTGCGCAGCACGTCATCGTCGCCCGGCAGCTCGAAGTCCGACTTCACGACGGCCTTGGCGTATTCGTCCACGTGATCGCCTTCCAGGCCCATCAGGCCTGCGGCCCATTGGCCCAGAGCCCGATTGCGACGTGCATGGGCCTTGAACTCCTGCTCCTGGTCGAGGGCGAACTTTCGCTCGAAGCCTTGTTCGCGGTCGTCGAAGGTGGTCATCGGGTCCTGAGGGTCAGCGTCTTATAAAGCGGGCGATCCCTTATCGTGCGCCGACTGGCCCCGCAATGGAAAGAGGCAACGCGGCGGGAGTTTGCGCCGCAGCCTATCACACGCTATTTTTGCCATGCCTGAATGGGGCGAGAGGCCGAGTCGGACCCGCGCGCGAGAATTGAATCGCGCGTTTTTTCGTTCCCGAACCGGATAAGTCCTCGCCATGGAGAAGGCCAATCGATGACCCGCCGTAAGAAGATCTACGAGGGGAAGGCCAAGATCCTCTATGAAGGCCCCGAACCCGGCACCCTGATCCAGTACTTCAAGGACGACACGACGGCGTTCGACGCGACCAAAAAGGCCGTGCTCGAAGGCAAGGGCGTGATCAACAACCGGATCAGCGAATATATCATGACGAAGCTGAACTCGATCGGGGTTCAGAACCACTTCATCAAGCGACTGAACCTGCGCGAACAGCTGATCAAGGAACTCGAGATCATTCCGCTCGAGGTGGTGTGCCGCAACGTCGCGGCCGGCTCGCTTTCCACGCGCTACGGGCTGCCTGAGGGCCAGGCCCTGCCGCGGTCGATCATCGAGTTCTACCTCAAGGACGACAAGCTGCACGACCCGATGGTCTCCGAGGAGCACATCACCGCCTTCAACTGGGCCTCGACCCAGGAGATCGACGACATGATGGCGCTCACGCTGCGCGTGAACGACTTCCTCACCGGCCTGTTCAGCGGCGTCGGCATCACCCTGGTCGATTTCAAGATCGAGTTCGGGCGGGTCTACGAGAACGACTTCTCCCGGGTCATCCTGGCCGACGAGATCAGTCCGGACAGCTGCCGCCTCTGGGACAGCCAGACCAACGAGAAGCTCGACAAGGATCGCTTCCGGCGCGACCTGGGCAATGTGATCGAGAGCTACACCGAAGTTGCGCGTCGGCTCGGGATCATGAAGGAGATGCCCACCGTGATTCAGGGGGGTCTCCACTAGTGCGCGCCAAGGTCCACGTCTTCCTCAAGCCCGGCGTCCTGGACGTCCAGGGCAAGGCGGTCGAGCATGCTCTGCACGGCCTCGGCTGGAACGAAGTCGAGCACGTGCGGGTCGGCAAGACCATCGAGTTCGACCTGAAGTCCGGCGACGCGGCCGCGGCGGAGGCCGAGGTCAAGGCGATGTGCGAGAAGCTGCTGGCGAACACGGTGATCGAAAGCTACCGGGTGGAGCTGGCGTGAGATTGTGGGCGGCGCTCCCCGCCCTCCTCACGCTCGGAGCCTGCGCGGAGAAAGCCGACGCGCCGGTGGCCTACCTGGATCTCGACTGCGCGAGACCGTTCGCAGCCCAGGCGGCGGCCGTCGTCGCCCAGGCCCATCTCGTGCCTGCGCCCGAGGATCCGGCCGAACCCTATCGGTTCTACAGCAGCGCCGACGGGCGGACGTCCTATCTGATCACCAAGACGGGCGCGCCCGGGCATCCGGCGATCATGATGCAGAAGGCCCAGGGCTCCGACGTCGTCACCACCGGCTGTCCGTACGGCGACAAGAGGGGCTACGATCAGCTCCACGCCTATCTGGACGGCCTCAAACACTGGACCCGCAGGCAATGACGCGACGTCGGCCACCTGCTGCAGCCTGCGATATCTGGCGCGATCTCGACGCCCTGGCCGGTTTCGGCTACCGCAGCCCCACCGCGACAAGGACCTGAGATGAAAGCCGCCGTCATCGTCTTCCCCGGCTCCAACTGCGACCGCGACTGCAAGGTGGCGGTCGAGCGCTCGACGGGCGCGAAAGTGGACATGGTCTGGCACGGCGAGACCGCCCTGCCCGACGGCCTGGACCTGATTGTCCTGCCGGGTGGGTTCTCCTACGGCGACTACCTGCGCTGCGCGGCCATGGCCGCGCTGTCGCCGGTGATGTCCGAGGTCAAGGCGGCCGCCGAACGGGGCGTGGCCACGGTCGGCATCTGCAATGGCTTCCAGGTGCTGTGCGAGGCGCACATGCTGCCAGGCGCCCTGCTGCGCAACGACAAGCTGAAGTACGTCTGCAAGACGGTCGACCTGGAGGTGGCCAACAGCCAGACCCGGTTCACCGCCGGCTACGAAGGCCGTCGCGAGGTGGCCATGACCGTCGGCAACGGCGAGGGCAATTTCTTCGCCGACCCGGCGACGCTGGACCGCCTCGAGGGCGAGGGCCAGGTGGTCTTCCGTTACAAGAACAATCCCAACGGCTCGGCGCGCGACATCGCCGGCATCGTCAACGCCCGCGGCAATGTCCTGGGCCTCATGCCCCACCCGGACCGTGCGTTCGAGCCCGAGCTGGGCTCGGCCGACGGCGCGATCCTGTTCCAGAGCGCGCTGGCGAGCGCGTGAGACGCGCCGTGCGTGCCCAGATCAGCCGATTTCGGCCATTCCCACCGCGCGACGCCGACGCAATGCTGCGCCAAGTCCAGCGAAGCCGAGCAACATCACCGCCCAGGT
>DASVNS010000027.1:0-27015 GCA_036383735.1 Phenylobacterium sp.
CTGGCGGTGGTCATCGCCTTGGCTGGCTTGAAGCGGCTCTCCGCCGACATCGATCCCGCCGCCATTCCCGGCTGGTTCTGGTACTTCCGCGCCGACCCCCAGGTGCGGCGCTGGCTCGGTGTCGGCCTGTTGTCGGCGTTCGGGCTCGCGGGCGTCATCTCCCTCGGCGTGCTGGGGAACCTGCGCCCGCCGCTCCACGGCGCGGCGCGCTGGGCGAGCGAGGCCGAACTGGTCCGCGAAGGGCTGCGGGCCGACCAGGGCATCGTCCTCGGCCGCAAGGGCGGACACCTCCTGACCTTCGGCGGGCCCGAGCACGTCATGCTCTATGCGCCGACCCGCACCGGCAAGGGGGTCGGCGTCGTGATCCCCAACCTCCTCACCTGGCCGGACTCCGTCGTCGTGCTGGATGTGAAGCGGGAGAATTGGGAAGCCTCGGCGGGCTTCCGCGCCGCTCATGGCCAGGACGTGATCCTGTTCGATCCGCTGGACCCGGACGGCCGCACGGCGCGGTTCAATCCGCTCGGCCACATCGACCGCACCGATCCCATCGCCGTTTTGGATGAGCTCCAGAAGCTCGCCGTCATGCTGTTCCCCGCGCCCCATAACACCGACCCGTTCTGGGCCGAAGCCGCGCGCACCGGCCTGATCGGGGTCGGCGCCTATGTCGCCGAGACGCCCGAGCTGCCGTTCAGCCTGGGGGCCATCTACGCCGAGCTGACCCGCAGCGATCCCAGGACGCGGCTGCCGACCGTCGTCGGCGCGCGGGTCGATGCGGGGCGTCCGCTGTCGGTCGGCTGCACGAGCGCGCTCAGCGACTTCTGCTCAGCGTCCGAGAACACGTTTGCCTCGATCAAGCAGACGATCACGGCGCGGATGAATCTGTGGCTGAACCCGCGCGTTGTCGCCGCGACGGAGGTCAGCGATTTCGACCTACGCGACCTGCGGTCCAAACGGACGTCGCTCTATCTCGGCGTCTCGCCCGACAACCTGGCGCGGGTGGCGCCGTTGTACAATTTGCTGCTGCAGCAACTGGTCGACTTGAACACGCGTGAGCGCCCCTCGGGCGATCGGCATCAAGTGCAGGCCCTGGTGCTGCTCGACGAGTTCGCCCGGCTTGGCCATGCGGGCGCCATCGCCCACGGCTTCTCCTACGTCGCCGGCTACGGCTTGCGGCTGCTGCCCGTGTTGCAGAGTCCGGCGCAGCTGCGCGCCGAGTACGGCCCGGACCTGGCCGAGGAGATCATTGCCAACTGCGGGGTGGAGATCGCCTTCGCGCCCAAGGAGCTGAAAGTCGCGCAGGATATGTCCGAACGCCTCGGCTACTGGACCTACATGGGCCGCTCGAACAGCCGCCCGACGCTGCTGTCCAACGGACGCTACAGCACGACGGAGTCCGAACAGCGCCGCGCGCTGATGATGCCGCAGGAGCTGATCCAGATGCCGGCCGACCGGCTGATCGTCCTGCGCGCCGGCATGCCGCCCGTGCTTGGCCGGAAGATCGTCTATTGGCGCGAACGGGCTTTCGCCAAACGCGTCCTGCCGCCGCCAGCCATCGCGACCCACCCGGGGATCGCGCTGGTCGGAGAGTTCGCGCCTTCGTCTTCGGCCTCCGTATCCACGCCACGCGCGCCCGAACGCACCGCTACGGAAAATGCCGACGACCTGACCCTCAGCCTTGTCCTGCCGGCCTTGGAAGCGGCCGGCCTGGAGCCGCTGCCGCCGCATGGCGCCAGCGATGATGAGGTGGAAGCCTGGGTCGAGCGGTTCATCGATGCGTCTGTTCAACCTGCTGTCTCGGAGATCGACCATGGCCGATGATCCCGCCGCTCCCAACGTCCTGAGCCCAGGCGTGCGCAATCGTTCCGTCGCTGAAGGCGACGTGCCCGAGACGCTGCGCCGCCGCTACTATGTCGATGGCCGCGGCGGGGCCGGCCTGGGGTTCTATGTCGACGCCAAGGTGACCGCGCCGGCCTTCCGCGACCGCGGTCGCCAGCTCGTCGCAGCGCGCTCCGATCCGAATGCCATCCGCGACATGACCGCGATCGCCCAGCATCGCGGCTGGTCCATCGTCGTGGCGCGCGGCGAGACGAGCTTCCGCCGCGAGGCCTGGCTTGTCGGGCGCTCGCTTGGGATCGAGGTGCGCGGGTATCGGCCGACCGAGCGCGACATCCAGGAACTGGATCGCCGGATCGAGCGCCGAGACCGCTCGGGCGGTGAGCCGCGACGTCAGGCCCGCGAGGCCGACGACGCTGGCGCCCGCGCGAACCTCCGCGTGGTCGAGGCCGTCGTTCGGGCGCGGGTAGCCGAGCCGTCAGCGCAACAGCGGATCATGGCGTCAGCGCGCGAGCGCATCGCCGGCTGGCTGGAGCGGGGTGCGAGGTTCGAAGCCGCCCAGGCGCGGTCGCAGGCGCCGACGCAGGACCGTCAGCGCGAGCGGCATCGGTAGGCGATGACGAGGGAATGGCGCGGCCATCGGCGCAAAGCGACGAGCGCGGCGGTCGCCCCCTAGCGGTGGCGCATGGCGCACCGCCTTCAGTGGGGCCGTAATGATCCGCGAAGACGGCTCCGGCGCCCTTCGCGGCGCGATCCTCGACGATCTTATTCTACTGAGCGAGCATTACCGGGCGCGCGGCGAGCGCATTGTCATGCTGTTCGACGATCCGCAGCGGCGAGGCCCCGGCCGCTATGTCGTCGCCGTGGCCGGTGGCGGCAGGGGCCATGAGGTGTTGGTCGAGGTCGTGAACAGCGCGGTCTACAAGTGCGGCCGGGAAGACCTGGGATGAAACGCCGTCATGGCCGCACCCGCCTTGTGCCGGCGAAGCGAAAAGGGCGGTTGGCGTTGCGATTACAGTCGGTGTCCGTTAGATCAACCGCACGCCCCTTTGGTGGAATTGGTAGACACACGGCACTCAAAATGCCGCGCGAAAGCATCCCGGTTCGAGTCCGGGAAGGGGCACCAGTCCAAAAAAATCCATGCTGTCGGCCGCGTCATGACAAAGCGCCGAAGGGTCTGTGCGCCAGCGAATGTCGTTGCTGTCGCTGATCCAGGTTATGACGTTCGTCCAGAGGGGCGTTCGCCCTGGGGGCGCGGGGCGTTCGCCCGCGCCTTTGCGGCGGAAGGTCCCTTCCGCTGTCGAGACGGCTTCCTCACATTGATCGTCGCCGCGTGGAGCACGTCCTTGATGTGGGACGCGTAGTATTTCTCGATCATCTCCACGCTGGTGCGGCAGTTCTTGGCGACCTGATAGATGTCGGCGCCGTTCATCAGGCGCAGGCAGATGTAGGTGTGCCGAAGGCTGTAGGCCGTTCGCCGATTGCCCTCGCGGTCGAATTTCAGATCAAGCTCCGCCAAAATGCGGTTCAGGGGCTCGACGCGCATGGGGCCGAAGACGGGGTCGGTCGACTTGCCGCCGACCCGCTCGCGCAGGCGTTCGAACGGATGCACCGCGCCGGGCATGCTCTTGCACCAACCGACACCGCGCTTCCCGCGCACCTCGATTTCCAGGATGCGCTGGTTGGTCTCTGAGTCGAGCACGACGCTGACGTCTCGAAACTGCAGCCGACGCGCCTCGTCCGGCCGCAGGCCTGTGTTCCCCATGATCAGCACAAAGTCATGGAGCTGCTCATAGGTCGCCCGAGCCGTTTCGTTTGGCGGGTCCTTCGCCAGGTCCCGGGTCTTCTCCCAAAGGGTGGTGTACTCGCTCGGCGAGAACCAGGCGCGATGCGAGATCTTGTTCGACTTGCGATATGGCTCCGACAGGTCGGGCAAGGCGGACAACCAGCCATGCCGGTTGGCGGTCTTCAGCACCTGCCTCAGGCAGATGATCTCCTTGCGCAGCGAACTGCGGGACGGGCGTCGCCAGGGGCGCGATGCGGTCGCAGAGGCCGGGCCTTTGCGGTCTCGGGCCTGCTCGGCCTCGGGGGCCGTGTTGCGGCTCACCCGGTAGGCCTGCGCCAACCCGGCGTCGATAGTGGACAGCGGATAGGCGCCGAAGAAGGGCAAGAGGTAGAGCCGCAGGGCGATCTCCTTCGACGCCACATAGTCCGCGTTCCGCTCCCCTTCCGAGAGAACGCCCCATTCCCGCAGAAAGGCGTCTGCGGCCTCGCTGAACGGCTTCTCGCCAAGTTTGCCGCGCGGCGGCCGCTTCCCCTTCGGGACCTGCGCCTTTTCGGCGAGCATCCCCTTGCGGGCCATGCGGTCTTCGGCGAGCCGGTCCTGATACCAATCCCGCGCGAACTCCGTCGCCAGCGAGAGGTTTTCCTGGCAGGTCGAGCGACGATGATTGCGGCCGCTGAGATAGACGGCGCACTGCCAGTACGGGCTGCGCTCCCGGCGATAGACGTAGACCTTCTCGTCGATGATCCAGTGGCTCTCAGCCACGAACCCTCCATGCGCTGCACCGGAATATTAGGTGCGGCCGGCCGGCGGGCTCGACGCGTAAGCCTACGGGCTACGCCGCCTTCACCGGCCGCGACGATCGGGCGGGCTTACGAACCGCCGGCTGTTTGCGGCCATTGATGGCCGAGGCGTCGAGGACGTTCTTAAGGTGGATCGCGTAGAACCGCTCGATCATCTCGACGCTGGTCCGGCAGTTCTTGGCCAGCTGGTAGATGTCGGCGTGGTCGAGCAGCCGCAGGCAGATGTAGGTGTGACGCAGGCTGTAGGCGGTGCGCTGGTTGCCGTCGCGGTCGGTCTTCAGCCCTACGTCGGCGAGTACCGAATTCATCAGCTCGCGCTGAACCTTGCCGAACACCAGGTCGGTGGGCGCGCCGCCCTTACGGGCGACGACACTCTGGAAGGGCCCCACCGCCTGCGGCAGGCTCTTGCAGTAGCCGACCCCGCGCTTGCCGCGCACCTCGATCTCCAGGATTCGTTCGGCGGTGTCAGCGTCCTTGACGATGCTGACGTCGCGAAACTGCAGGCGGCAGGCCTCGTCAGGTCGCAGACCGGTGTTGAGCATGAACAGCACGAAGTCGCGGAAATGCTCGTTCTCCCCGCGCCAGCGCTCCTTTAGCGGCTTGCGCGCCCGCGTCTCCGTCGCGGCCAGGAACCGCGCCAGTTCCTCGGGCGAGAACCACGCCCTATGGGCGATCTTCCCCGACCGATTATAGGGCGCGCTCATGTCCGGCAGGGCGCCGATCCATTCGTTGCGCGCCGCCGTTTTCAAAATCTGCCGCAGACAGACGATGTCGTGGTGCACGACGCTGCGACTCGGCCGCTTGAACGCCTTGTGGGTCTGCTTGTCGGGTCCGCCCGCTCGCGCCCCCGCGGCTTCGGGCGGCGTCATCAGATGCACCCGATAGTCGCGGATGCGGCCGGCGGTGACCTGGGACAGCGGCAGGTCACCAAAGAACGGCAGAAGCCGAAGACGGATGATGCGCGCCTTGGAAGCCGCGTACTCCTTGTTTCGCTCGCCCTCCGTGAGCGCTCCATACTCTTTCAGGAAGCCGGCGGCGGCGTCGCGGAAGGTCTTCTCCGCCGACGGCTTGCTGCGCGTCTTTGCCGGGGGCGCCGGAACAGCCGGGGTCGCGACGGCATGGCTCGGCTTCAAAAGGCCAAGCCGCTTCTCCGCCAATCGATCGAGATACCAGTCTCGCGCGAAGGCGATGGCCAGCGACGCGCCGCGCTGCCCCGTCGACTGACGATAATTATGGCCGTCCAGATAGGCCGCGCACTGCCAGCACGCGCTCCGTTCGCGCTGGTACACGTGCAGCTTGCCATCCATCAGGACATGCTTCTTAGACACGACGCCTCCTTCGCCGAACCGGCGAGTGTGTAAGTCGTGTGTAAGTTTCAAGGGGCTCTAAACTGCGGGTTTCGTTGAGAAAACCCTATGAAAACAGTGAAGAACCAGATTTTGAGTGCGGCGCGTCTACCAATTCCACCACAGGGGCATAAGGCCGCCTTCTTAGTGCGACCGATCGCAATTTGCCAGCCTTCGACTTGTCAGGCGACGCCGCGAAAACGCGCCGGCGGTCATGCGGCCTGGCCGAGCGCTCCGTGAGGATCCAGCACGAACTTCTGGGCGGCGCCGCGGTCGAAGGCCTGATAGCCCGTCGCGGCGCTTTCGAGCGGGATCACGGTCGCATTGACGATGTCCCCGATCGGAAGGCGACCGTGAAGGATCGCCATCATCAGCTGACGATTGTACTTCAGGACCGGAGTCTGCCCGGTGTGGAACGACTGGGCCTTGGCCCAGCCCAAGCCCAGTCTCAGCGACAGGCTGCCGCGCTTGGCCGCATCATCGACCGCGCCGGGATCCTCGGTCACATAGAGTCCGGGGATGCCGATCGAGCCCGCCGCTCGCGTGATTTCCATCATCTGATTGAGGACGATCGCCGGCTGTTCGCCGCCGGCATGGCCGCGGGCCTCGAACCCGACCGCATCGATGGCGGCGTCGACTTCATCGCTTCCCGTCAGGTCGGCGACGAGATCGCCCAGGCGGTCGCTCTTGGTCAGGTCGATGGGCTCGAATCCGACATTCCGCGCGTGCTCCAACCGGTCCTTGTTGAAGTCGCCGATCATCACGATCGCCGCGCCCAGGATGCGGGCCGAGGCGGCGGCGGCGAGCCCGACCGGCCCTGCCCCGGCCACATAGACCACCGACCCGACGCCCACACCCGCCTTCACGGCGCCATGGAAGCCGGTGGGCAGGATGTCGGACAGCATGGTCAGATCGCGCAGCCGCTCCATGGCCCGATCCCGATCGGGAAACTTCAGGAGGTTGAAGTCCGCGTACGGCACCATCACGTAGCGCGCCTGCCCGCCGATCCAGCCGCCCATGTCGACATAGCCATAGGCGCCGCCGGCGCGCGCAGGGTTCACGGTCAGGCAAACGCCCGTGTCTTGAGACTTGCAGGTCCGGCAGCGACCGCAGGCGACATTGAACGGCACCGACACGATGTCGCCCACCTCGAGCATCTCGACGTCCGCGCCCTTTTCGATCACCTCGCCGGTGATCTCGTGACCGAGCACAAGCCCGGCCGGGGCTGTGGTCCGGCCCCGGACCATGTGCTGATCGGAACCGCAGATGTTGGTCGTCAGCACCTTGAGGATGACCCCGTGCCCGATCCGTCGGCCGTCCGGAGCCTCGAGTTTCGGGTCGGCGATGGACTGGACCTCGACGTGGTCCGGCCCGAGATAGACGACGCCCTTGTTGCTGCTCATGACCGTTTCTCCTCCTGCGGGCTTCTTTTCTTGGAAGAACGCGCTCGCCCCTAAGCGCGGACTTTGGCCCTCAGCTGGCCTGTTCCTGTGCGATGGCGCCGTGGATCATCAGACGCGAGCGCACGCCGCCGGCGTCGATATTGAGCTTCAAGAGCCGGCGATCGGGATATTGTGAAAGATTGCGTTGCTGTTGTTCGAGCATGTCGAGATCTTCGCTGAAGATCTTGCCTTGCCCTTCCCGGATCTTCTCCGTGAGCGCCTGGTCATCGACGGCGAACTGCCGCGCCATGCCCCAGAAATACCAGTGCGAGGTTTCGGTCTCCGGGGTGATGAAGTCGACGACGATGCTGGAGGCCTTCTTCGAGAGATCCGCGTCGTAGCCGCCGTGCCCTTCCAGCGCGACGCCGACCTCGATCATCACGTGGCTGGGCAGATTGAAGCGGCAGATCTGCCAACGATCGACGATCGCGTCTTCCGGCAGGCCCGCGCCCTTCAGCGCCATCCGCCAGAACGGCGGGGCGCCGACCTTCTCCATCGTCCGGCTGGTGATGACTTCCTGACCCTCGACGCGGGTCACCACCGGCGCCTCGTCGATCTCTTTCTGGCCGATGCTGCTCGAATGGACGTAGGTCTCGTGCGTCAGGTCCATCAGGTTGTCGATCATCAACCGGTAGTCGCATTTGATGTGGTAGAGGCCGCCGCCGTAGGCCCATTCGTCGCTCTCGCCCCAGGGGAGGTGATGCAACTTTTCCGGGGCGGCCTGGGCCGGGTCTCCCGGCCAGACCCAGACGAAGCCGTAGCGTTCGATCACGGGGAAAGCCCGGACGGGCGGGAAGTTATTCACGCGCTGGCCGGGCATGTTGTCGGCGAGGCCGCGGCAGTCGACGGCCAGGCCGTGATAGCCGCAGACCAGCGTATCGTCTCGGACGAAGCCCAGCGAAAGCGGCGCGCCACGATGCGGGCAGAAGTCCTCCAGCGCGACAACGCCGCCGCTCCCGGGCCGATAGAAGACCATGCGAACCCCGCAGATCTGCCGCGCCAGGAGCTTGCCTTCGATCTCGTCGGGGGTGGCGGCGACGTACCAGGTGTTCAACGGCCAGGTCGCGGTCTCCGGCGCCGCCTTGTCCGTCTTCTGGGCTTTCGAGAGAGTTTCCACGCTTTGATTTCCGTTTCAGGCGGCCGCGGCGACGGCTTGGCGCTCTGCATGCGTCGGACGACGAAGAACTTGTTTGGCCTGCCGACCGCCGCGCCGTGCGGTTCGCAATCGTTGGGCTCAAGAATATCATCGGGTTGACCCATAAGCATGGGGCATTGTGGTAATAGTGAGTATATCCAAAGGATATGATGCCGCTCGACCTCAATCTCCTGCGGGTGCTGGACGCCATGTACGCGCATGGCACGGTTTCGGCGGCCGCCCGCGCGCTTGGCCTCACCCAGCCTGGCGTCAGCATTGCGTTGCGTCGTCTTCGCAAGCATTTCGGCGACGAACTCTTCGTCCGCCAGGGCGCGGTCATGACGCCCACGGTGCTGGCCGAACGGTTGCGAGACCCGATCACGCGGACCATCGCCACCATCCAGGCCGAGATCATTCCCGCCGGAAGCTTCGACACCTTCCAGTCCGATCGCTGCTTCTCTATCGGCTTGTCGGACCTGGGCGACCTGGTCTTCCTGCCCGACATCATGGATCAGCTTCGCGCCAGGGCGCCGCGGACGTCCATCAGGTCGGTGGCGGCCGACCCGCCCGACCTGCTTCGCGGAATGGCCGACGGCACGATCGACCTGGCCATCGGTCACCTCACCGAAATCGACACGACCAGCTATTTTGAGCAAACGCTCTTCGAGCAGGCCTTCGTCTGCCTGGTCAGGGCCGACCATCCGCAGATCTCCGATGCCCTGACGCTCGATCAGTATCTGGCGGCCGAGCACATCGTCGTCTCACAGGATGGACGAAGTCAGGAGCGGTTCGAAAAGCGGGTCCGGGAACTGGGTCTGGAACGGCGCATCGCCCTGCACTCGCCGCACTTCATGAGCGTGCCGTTGCTGGTGGCCAAATCCGACATGATCACCGTCGTTCCGTTGGCCGTCGCCCGGATCTACGCCCGGTTGCTCCGCCTGGAGGTGTTGCCCATTCCGTTCGATGTGCGTGCGGTCGAGTTGAAGCAATTCTGGCATCGGAGGGCCCACGCCGACCCCGCGATCGTCTGGTTGCGCAAGCTGGTCGCCGAACTGTTCGTCGGGCAAGACCCGACCCAAAACCGGAACTCCACGTTCTGGTCGAGCTTCATCGACCCGCCGCCGGCTTGAATGCGCGCCCGGAAAGGCGCCTCGCTCCTGCGTCAGTCGGAGAGCGCCAACCGCCGCACCGCCGCCGCCGCCGCCGGGTCCAGGCCTTCGCCGTCCGCCTGGACATAGGCGACGATCGCCGCGCGCATCCGCGGATCCCAGAACGCGCGCAGATGGTCGGCGATCGCGGCGCTGGCGTCGCCGGGTTGCGAGGCGAAGAACCGGCCGATCTGATTGGCCATGTGCACCAGGCGATCAGGCGGCATCGACCGCTCCCGCCCGCTCGTCCGGCGCGGTGGCGATCCGCCAGGCGTGGGTGAACACCTCCAGTCCGTCGTCGCGCACGACCCCGGCGATGGTGACGCCGGCTGCGTCGGCGGTGCGCAGCGCGAGCGCGGTGGGCGCCGAGACCGCGGCGAGGACCGGGGCGCCCATGGCCGCGGCCTTCTGCACGAGTTCGACCGAGATCCGGCTGGTCATCAGGATCACGCCCGTGGCCGGGCTGCGTCCAGCGCGGGCCAGGGCGCCGGCCAGCTTGTCGAGGGCGTTGTGACGGCCCACGTCCTCGCGGACCACGGCCACCGCCTCGCCAGGAACGAAGAAGCCGGCGGCGTGGACGGCGCGGGTCTCCCGGTTCAGGCCCTGCAACGCCGCCATCTCCCGCATCCCGGCGACGATGGCGTCCGGCGTCACCAGCAGCGGCGACGAGATCCGCGGCAGGGGCCGCATGGCGTCCTCCAGGCTCTCGACGCCGCACAGGCCACAGCCGGTCGGCCCGGCCCGGTGGCGGCGGCGGTGGGCGAGGGCGCCGCCGCGGTCCGGCGCCAGCCAGAGCCGGAGCTCGATCCCCGACGCCTGCTGCGCCACGTCCATTCCGAGGATCTCCTCCGGGCGGCCGATGATCCCCTCGTTGAGGGAAAAGCCCAGCGCGAGGTCTTCGAGATCCTGGGGCGTCGCCATCATCACGGCCTCGGACCCGCCGTCATAGACGAAGGCGACGGGGGTCTCCTCGGGGGCGACGCGGACGCCGTGCGCGTCGTCGCCCTGCCGGATGGCCCGCATGGCGACACGGGCGGTTGGCGGGGGGAGGGCGCTCATTCCGCGGGCTCGGCGACGGAGATCCGCCGGCTGCGGCGGGCGAAGTCGTCATAGTCCGCCTGCCATCGGCTCGCGCCGTTGGAGGCGGCCACCTGCACCGCGGTGACCTTGTACTCCGGGCAGTTGGTGGCCCAGTCGGAGTATTCGGTGGTCACCACATTGGCCTGGGTCTCGGGATGGTGGAAGGTCGTGTAGACCACGCCCGGCGCGACCCGGTCGGTGACGCGGCAGCGCAGGGTGGTCTCGCCGGCGCGGCTCGCCAGCCGCACCCACGCGCCGTCGGCCAGGCCCCGCGTCTCGGCGTCGTGCGGGTGGATCTCCAGCAGGTCCTCCTCGTGCCAGGCGACGTTGGCGGTGCGGCGGGTCTGGGCGCCCACATTGTACTGGCTCAGCACCCGGCCGGTGGTGAGCAGCAGGGGGAAGCGCGGCCCGGTCTTCTCGTCGGTGGGGACGTAGTCGGTGATGACGAACTTGCCCTTGCCGCGGACGAAGCCGTCGATGTGCATCACCGGCGTGCCCTCCGGCGCGGCGGCGTTGCAGGGCCACTGGATCGAGCCCAGCTCGTCCAGCCACCCATAGGACACGCCGGCGAAGGTGGGCGTCGCCGCGGCGATCTCGTCCATGATCTGCGACGGATGCCCATAGGCCATGGGGTAGCCCAGCGCATTGGACAGCAGCTGGGTGATCTCCCAGTCGCCGTAGCCGTTCTTCGGCCGCATCACGCGGCGCACCCGCTGGATGCGGCGCTCGGCGTTGGTGAAGGTGCCGTCCTTCTCCAGGAAGGTGCAGCCCGGCAGGAAGACGTGGGCGTAGTTGGCCGTCTCGTTCAGGAACAGATCCTGCACGACGACACATTCCATCGCCGCCAGGCCGGCCGCCACATGGGTGGTGTTGGGGTCGGACTGCAGGATGTCCTCGCCCTGGATGTAGAGGCCCTTGAACGACCCGTCGATGGCCGCATCCAGCATGTTGGGGATGCGCAGGCCGGGTTCCTTCTCCAGCTCCACGCCCCACAGGTCGGCGAACAGCTCGCGCGTCGCGTCGTCCGAGACATGGCGGTAGCCGGTGAACTCGTGCGGGAAGGAGCCCATGTCGCAGGCCCCCTGCACGTTGTTCTGCCCCCGCAGCGGATTCACCCCCACGCCCGGCCGGCCGATGTTGCCGGTGGCCATGGCGAGGTTGGCGATGGCCATCACGGTGGTGGTGCCCTGGCTGTGCTCCGTCACCCCCAGGCCGTAGTAGATCGCGCCGGCGCCGCCGGTGGCGTAGAGCCGCGCCGCGCCGCGCACGAGCCCGGGGTCCACCCCGGTCACCTCGGCCAGCGCCTCGGGGCTGTGGCGCGGGTCGGCGACGAACTCCGCCCAGCCGGCGAACTCGTCCCAGTCGCAGCGCTCGCGCACGAAGGCTTCGTCGGCCAGGCCTTCGGTGACGATCACGTGGGCCATGGCGCTCAGCACCGCGACGTTGGTCCCCGGCGTCAGCGGCAGGTGGAAGTCGGCCTCGACGTGGGGCGAGCGGACGATGTCCGTCCGTCGCGGGTCGATGACGATCAGCCGCGCGCCTTCGCGCAGCCGCTTCTTGAGCCGCGAGGCGAACACCGGGTGGCCGTCGGTGGGATTGGCGCCGATGATCAGGACGACGTCGGCGTGCTCGACGCTGTCGAAGTCCTGGGTGCCGGCCGAGGTTCCGTAGGTGGTCTTCAGCCCGTAGCCGGTGGGCGAGTGGCAGACCCGCGCGCAGGTGTCGACGTTGTTGGCGCCCAGGCCGGCGCGGACCAGCTTCTGGACGAGGTAGGTCTCCTCGTTGGTGCAGCGCGACGAGGTGATCCCGCCCACCGAATGGCGGCCGTACGTCGCCTGGATGCGACGGAACTCGGACGCGGTATGCGCGATCGCCGCCTCCCAGGAGACCTCCCGCCAGGGATCGGTGATCTTCTCGCGGATCATCGGGTTGAGGATCCGCTCCCGATGGCTGGCGTAGCCGTAGGCGAAGCGGCCCTTGACGCAGGAGTGGCCGCGGTTGGCCTTGCCGTCCTTCCACGGGACCATGCGCACCACGTCCTCGCCGCGCATCTCGGCCTTGAAGGCGCAGCCGACGCCGCAGTAGGCGCAGGTGGTGACGACCGAGTGCTCCGGCTGGCCGGTGGCGATCAGCGATTTCTCGCTCAGGGTCGCGGTGGGGCAGGCCTGGACGCACGCGCCGCAGGAGACGCACTCGGACTCCATGAAGGGCTCGTCCGCGCCGGCGGCGACCTTGGAGTCGAAGCCGCGGCCCTGGATGGTGAGCGCGAAGGTCCCCTGCACCTCCTCGCAGGCCCGCACGCAGCGCGAGCACAGGATGCATTTCGCCGGGTCGAAGCTGAAGTAGGGGTTGGACTCGTCGCAGGGCAGGTCGAGGTGGTTGCCGCCCCCGTAGCCGTAGCGGACCTCGCGCAGGCCCACTTCGCCAGCCGTGTCCTGCAGCTCGCAGTCCCCGTTGGCGGCGCAGGTCAGGCAGTCCAGGGGGTGGTCGGAGATGTAGAGCTCCATCACACCGCCGCGCAGGTCGGCCAGCAACGGCGACTGGGTGGTCACCTTCATCCCCGGCGCGACGGGGGTGGTGCAGGAGGCGGGCGTGCCAGCGCGGCCCTCGATCTCCACCAGGCAGAGACGGCAGGAGCCGAACGCCTCCAGGCTGTCGGTGGCGCAGAGCTTGGGCAGCTTGACCCCGGCCTCCATGGCCGCGCGCATCACCGAGGCCCCCTCGGCGACCTCGACCTCGAAGCCATCGATCGTGAGCGTCACGGTCGTCGCCGACCGCGGCTTGGGCGTCCCGTAGTCGATCTCGTGGATCAGCGGCATTGGGCTCGTCCTTGTCCTACTCCGCCGCGACGACGACGCGGGGGCCTTGGAAGTCTTCCGGGAAATGGGTGAGGGCGCTCATCACCGGATAGGGCGTGAAGCCGCCGAGCGCGCAGAGCGATCCCAGCTTCATGGTCCGGCAGAGGTCTTCCAGCAGGGCGCGGTTCTGCGCGGGCGCGACGCCGGCGGTGATCTTGTCCACCACCTCGACGCCGCGCGTGGAGCCGATGCGGCAGGGCGTGCACTTGCCGCAGCTCTCGATGGCGCAGAACTCCATGGCGAAGCGGGCCTGCGCCGCCATGTCGACGCTGTCATCGAACACCACGATCCCGCCGTGACCGATCAGGCCGTCGCGGGCGGCGAACGCCTCGTAGTCGAAGGGGGTGTCGAACAGGGCTGGCGGGAAGTAGGCGCCCAGCGGGCCGCCGCACTGGACGGCGCGCACCGGCCGGCCCGAGCGGGTCCCGCCGCCGATGTCCTCGACGAGCTCGCCCAGCGTCAGGCCGAAGGCCGCCTCGAAGAGGCCGGCGTGACGCACGTTGCCGGCGAGCTGGATCGGCATGGTCCCGCGTGAGCGTCCGAGCCCGAAGGCGGCGTAGGCCTCGGCGCCGTTGGCGAGGATCCAGGGGACGGTGGCCAGGGACAGCAGGTTGTTGACCACCGTCGGGCGACCGAACAGGCCCTTGTGCGCCGGCAGCGGCGGCTTGGCGCGGACCACGCCCCGCTTGCCCTCGAGGCTCTCCAGCAGCGCCGTCTCCTCGCCGCAGACGTAGGCGCCGGCCCCGACCCGCAGCTCCAGCTCGAAGGCGAAGCCCGAGCCCAGCACGTCGGGCCCGATCAGGCCGGCGGCGCGCGCCGCGTCCAGCGCCGCGGCGAACGCGGCGTTGGCGTGCGGATACTCCGAACGGGAATAGACGAAGCCCTTCGAGGCCCCCACCGCGTAGCCCGCGATCACCATGCCCTCGATCAGGGCGAAGGGGTCGCCCTCCAGCATCATCCGGTCGGCGAACGTGCCGGAGTCGCCCTCGTCGGCGTTGCAGACCACGTAGCGGCGGTCGGCGGGCGCATCGGCGACCGTCTTCCACTTGATCCCGGTGGGGAAGCCCGCGCCGCCACGGCCGCGGAGGCCCGACGCGGCGACGGCCTCGATGACCGCCGCCGGCTCGATCTGCAGCGCCCGGCGCAGGCCGGCGAGCCCACCGTGCGCCTCGTAGTCGGCCACCGACAGCGGATCGACCACGCCGCAGCGGGCGAAGGTCAGCCGCGTCTGCCGCGCGAGCCAGGGATGGTCCTCGACGAGGCCCAGACCGAGAGCATGGGCCCCGCCCGACAGGAAGCCGGCGTCGAACAGGCGGGAGACCTCGGCCGCGGTCACGGGGCCATAGCCGACGCGGCCGGCCGGGGTTTCCACTTCGATGAGCGGCTCCAGCCAGAAGAGCCCGCGCGACCCCGTGCGGACGATCTCCACGGCCGCGCCGCGCGCGGCGGCCTCGGCTGCGATGCTTCGCGCCACGGACTCGGCGCCGACAGCGAGGGCGGCCGCGTCGCGGGGGATGAAGACGCGGGTCATGCGCCCTCCGCCAGCACGGCCTCGGCCAACCGGACAGCGTCCAGGCGGCCGTGCGGCTCGCCGTCCACCATCGCGGCCGGCGCGACCGCGCAGAGGCCCAGGCAATAGACCGGCTCGACCGTGATCGCGCCATCCGGTGTCGTCTCGCCCCAGGCGAGGCCCAGCAGCTGCAGCAGCGCCTCGCCGGCCACAGCCCCGCCGGTGGCCTGGCAGGCCTCGGCGCGGCAGACCTTCACCACCCGGCGCCCGGCCGGGCGGTCGCGGAAGTCATGGTAGAAGGTGACGATCCCGTGCGCCTCGGCGCGGCTGATGTTCAGCGCCTCGGCCATCATCGGGATGGCCGGCTGCGGTACGCAGCCGAACGCCGCCTGCAGGCCATGCAGGATCGGCAACGCCGGGCCCTCCAGCACCAAGCTCCGCGCGATGATCGTCTGTGCGAGCTCAGAGTCCCAGCCTGCCGCCATCCGTTCCTCCGTTCGTCTGGAAGAACACCGACGCGGCGCGTCAGATCAACGGCTAATCTTTATGATGTGATCGGACTTTTCTATCAGTCGAGCTGTGCGGCCAGGTCGCGGGCGGCGCCGATCAGCGCCCGCACGAGCGGGGTCAGGGGATCGCGCTCCATCACCGCCAGTCCGACGCTGTGGGTCACCTCGGGCGACACGATCGGCACGGCGACGGTTGTGGCAGGAAACGGCAGGGCGTCGATCAGCACCGGCGGCATGATGCTGGACCAGCGGCCGGAGCCCACCATCTCGGCCATCGCCAGGCTCGAATTGGTTTCCACCGCCACGGCCGGCGGGCCGGCATGCGCCGCGAGGATCTCGTCGACGATCCGGCGGTTCTGCATGTCGCGGGTGAACAGGCAGAGGGGCAGGCTGGCCAGTTCGGACCACGCCACCGTCTCGCGGGCGCCCAGCGGGTTGTCGCGCGCCGTCACCAGGCGGTAGCGCTCGCGGTAGAGAGGCAGGGTCGTGGCGTTCGGCAGGGGCTCGTTGTCGAGGTAGGTGACGCCGGCGTCGATCTCGAAGTCCTCCAGCATCGTCAGGATCGCCTTGGACGAGGACGACAGCACGGTCACCCGCACCTCCGGATGGCGGTGGGTGAAGGCGTTGCAGAGCCGGGCGGCCACCGGCAGGGCCGTGGGGATCGCGGCCAGCCGCAGGACCCCGCTGACGCCGCGCTTCAGGACCTGCACCTCCTGGCGCATGGTTCGCGCGTCGCCGGTGAGCCGGCGCGCCCATTCCAGCACGCGCTCGCCCTCGTGGGTCAGTCCGATGTATCGCGCGCCGCGATTGACCAGCGGCGCGCCCAGGGTCTCCTCCAGCTGCTTGATCCCGGCCGAGAGCGTCGGCTGGCTGACGCCGCACCGTTCGGCCGCCCGCCGGAAATGCCGTTCACGCGCCAGCGCGATCAGGAATTCAAGCTTGTCCAGCATGCCCCACCCGACGAGAGTCTCTAGGCATCCGTAGCCGATTTCGCGGGGTTCAGGACGCGGAGACTGCGCCGCACCCGTCTCGGGAAGGGGTCAGCCGCCGTTCGACGTCGTGGCCAGGCGCAATTCGGTCTTCAGGACCTTGCCGCCGGATGTCCTTGGCAGCACGTCGATGAACTCGACATAGGTGGGCTTCTTGTAGCTCGCCAGGCGGTCGCGGCAGTGGCCGATGACATCTTCGGCCGTGGCCTGCATGCCGGGTCGCAGGACGACGACGGCCTTGACGCACTCGCCCCAGTCCGCGTCCGCGACGCCGATGACGGCGGCCTCCGCGATGGCCGGGTGGTCATAGAGGACGCGCTCGATCTCGGCCGGGTAGATGTTCTCGCCGCCGCGGATGATCATGTCCTTGATCCGGTCGACGAGGTAGACGAAGCCGTTCTCGTCCATGCGCGCCAGGTCGCCGGTGTGCAGCCAGCCCGCCCGGATGGTCTGCGCCGTCTCCTCGGGCTTCTGCCAGTAGCCCAGCATCATGGTGTCGCAGCGGCAGGCGATTTCCCCGATCTGGCCAGGCGCCACGTCGCGGCCCTCGGGATCGACGATCCGCAGTTCGACGTTCGCCGCCGGTTTGCCGATCGAGGCAAGTTGGCCGTGCCTCGGGTCGCGCGGGTCGAGCACGTGATCCTCGGGATCGAGGAACGTCTGCGGCACGGCTTCGGTGAGGCCGTACACCTGCTTGAACTGGCAGCCGAAGAGGCCGATGGCGTCCTTCAGCACGCGCGGGGGCATCGGCCCGCCGCCGTACTGGATCATCCGCATGCTCGTCAGGTCGTAGGTCTCGGATCCGTCGAGCTGCACCATGAAATTGAGCATCGCAGGCGCGAACCAGGACACCGTGAGCCGCTCGCGCTGGATCGTCTCCAGGACGTCGCGCGCGTCGAACTGCGGAACCATGACCCAGGTCGCGCCGACATACAGGCTGGGGATCAGGTAGCCGAGGGCGCCGACGTGGTACAGCGGCCCGCCACCCAGCACCCGGTCGTTGTGGTCCAGCTTCAGGCTCAGCGCCATGCCGAGGGCGAAATGATGCATGCCCCGGTAGGAGAGCATCGCGCCCTTGGGCAGCCCGGTCGTGCCGCTGGTGAACAGGATGAGCGCGACGTCGCCGTCGTCCATCGGCTCGTAGAGCGCTTCGCCGAGGTGCGTGTCCAGGGTTGGCGTGTCGAGGAGGCTTTCATAGGCCTCCATCCCGGGCGCGGCGCGCTCCAGGCAGACGTAGGTCGTCAGGGCGGGGGTCTTGTCCCTGAGGGACTGCGCCACGTCGATGTAACGCTCGCCCAGGAAGAGCGCGGAGAGGCCCACCTGGTTGAAGATGTACTCGAGTTCCTGGGCTTTCAGCCGGTAGTTGAGGGGCGTCAGGATGGCCCCGATCTGCAGGCAGGCGTACAGGCATTCGACGAATTCGATGCTGTTGACCTGCAGGAAGCCGACGCGCGTGCCTTTGACGATCCCCCGCCGACGCAGTGCGCCGGCGAGGCGATCGACCCGATCCTGCATTTCCCGATAGGTGACGCGCCGGTCCAGTAGAACGGCGCACGCCTTGTCGGGGAACTTCCGCGCCGCCAGCCTGAAGGAGTCTCGAAAGTCCATCTGCCAGCTCAGCGCGGTAAGGGGTGCAAGGGCGGCCTGTTAGGTCTTCTGGACGAATTCGTCGAAGTAGACGCCCGCGCCGACGGCGCCCAGCTTCTCTTCGTCAGGTTGGATGATGTTCTTGTACTCGTCCGACTTGTAGAAGGCGCGCACCGTATCCATGTCGTCCCACCAGACTTCCGTGATGAAGTCGAAGGGCGGGGGCTCTTTGCCGGGGCGGATCGTCGGGAAGTTGAGCGTGTAGCCACGCACATGAGGAACGGTCTTCAGGAACAGCGGAGCGTGCTGCTCCATGTAGTAGGCCCGGAATTCCTCGATGGTCTTTTCCGGCCCTTTTTTGCCGGTGAAGATCATTTTGATCATAGGTTTGTCTCCCTGTTACTGGATGAGGTTCGGCTCAGATCATGCCCGCGCCGCCGTCGATGGCGATCGCTTGGCCCGTGATGTGACGCGAGGCGTCCGAAGCGAGCAGAACCGCGAGGCCCTTGAGGTCGTCTTCACCACCGAGGCGACGTGTGGGCGTTCCCTCGATGAGCATGGCGCCCGACTGCTCGATCATCGCGGCGGCCATCTTGGACGGGAAAACGCCGGGGCAGATGGCGTTGACGGTGATGCCGTGCACGCCCCACTCGGCGGCCAGCTGCTTCATCAGGCCGACGACGCCGTGCTTGCTGGCGTTGTAGGCGACCGTGTTGAAGACCCGCGGGTCGTTGCCCAGGAGACCGGCCACCGAGGCGGTCATCACGATGCGGCCGCTCTTCGCCGGGATCATGGCCTTCTTCGCGACCTGTTGGGACATCACGAAAGCGCCGGTCATGTTGACGGCGAGCAGCTTGTTCCAGCCGTCGAGCGGATGATCTTCGGCAGGCGCGCCCCAGCTGGCGCCGGCGTTGTTCACCAGGATGTCGATCTTGCCATACTGGGCCAGGATGGCGTCGACGACGTCCGGAATCTGATCCGGCTTGCCGATGTCGCAGGCCCAGCCCGTGGCTTCGATGCCTTGGCTGGCGAGATGAGCGACGGCCTTGTCGAGCTCATCCTTCTTGCGGGCGGTCAACGCCACCTTCGCGCCCATCTCCCCCAGCGCTTCGGCCATCTGGAGTCCGAGGCCTCTCGAGCCACCCGTGACGATGGCGACGCGGCCGCTCAGATCCAACAGCTGTTTGACTGACATGCTCTACCTTCTTTGCGAGTATGGTTGCGATGCTGACGCGGGCGCTACAGGTCTCCCCCGCCGACAGGAGCAGCGGCCCGCGTAAAGGCCCGGGCCAGCGATGGCGAATGAACAGTTTGGGGGCATGTGAATGCGGCGGATGCATACATGAGAGCCCCCCCGGCTGAATCCCCCGATCATTCTTGCGGCGAACAAAACCACAGATGCCGCGCGGTGCGCCAGCATGAAGCAGAGCGTCTCGCTGGATTGAGCCGGGCGGCGCCAGCTCCTGGCGCCGCCCGGTATTCGCTTCAGGCTTTTGGTGGTTAGGCGTCGACCCAGGGCTGCAGGACGACCTTGCCGGTGGTCCGGCGGCCTTCGAGGAGGCGGTGGGCTTCGACGGCCTTGGAGAGCGGCAGGACGGTGCCGATCTGCAGCGCCAGCTTGCCGGTCATGATGAAGCCGAGGATCTCGCCCAGGGTCGATTGCATGAGCTCGGGGAAGGCCAGGTAGCCGCCGACGTAGAAGCTCGTCACGGTGTGGTTCGCAACCGTCAGCTCCCAAGGGTCGATCAGGGCCGTCTGGCCGCTGGACTGGCCGAGGAAGATCATCCGCCCGAACGGGGCCATGGCGCTGATCGCCTGATGGACGGTGTCGCCGCCGGCCGTCTCCAGCACGATGTCGACGCCGCGGCCGCCGGTGAGTTCCTTCACCTTCTCGGCCCAGCCCGGCGCCGTGTAGTCCACCGAGGCGTCCGCGCCGAGACGTTCGGCGATCGCCCGCTTCTCGGGGGTGCTGGCGGCGGCGATGACCTTGCCGGCCCCGTAGAGCTTGGCCAGCTGGACGGCGAAGGACCCGACGCCGCCGGCGGCGGCCTCGATCAGCACGCTCTCGCCCGGCGCCAGCCGCGCGGCGTTGCGCAGGGAAAGGGCGGCGGTCAGGCCGTGACCCACCAGCGCGGCCGCCTGGACGGCCTCGACGCCCGGGGGCAGCGGGATGATCGTCGCCGCCGGCACGCAGATGTACTGCGCATAGCCGCCCGCGCCCGGCGTCGCCAGCACCAGCGCGCCCACCTCGAGCCCGCTCACGCCCTCGCCCAGGGCGGCGATCGTGCCCGCCACTTCCGCGCCCAGGATGAACGGCGGCGGAGACGGATCGGGATAGTTGTCGCCCCGCCGGCGCATCACGTCGGCGAAGTTCAGCCCCACCGCCTCGACCTTGATCAGGACCTCGCCGGCCTTCGGCGTCGGATCCGGCACATCCTCGTAGACCAGCACTTCCGGGCCGCCAGTCTTATGGAATCGTACGGCTTTCATTCTCGTTCCCTGTCCTTAGCGATGCACTGGACCATCGGCCCAGTTGTTTGGTCTTGCCGCCGACACAGCGACGGCGCGCGCCCCCTCTCGGGGCGAAGCTCAGCCGGATACGACCGTCGAACGCTTGGCGGGAGCGGCGGCCGGGGCGGCCGGCGCGGGCGTTCCCAGGACCTCTTCCGGATCGCCGGGCTGCACCAGGTGGATGCGCGTGCCGCTCTCGCCAGCGCCCAGCCCCGGCTTCAGCACCTGCCGCCCGTCATAGTGCCCGCCGTTCTGCGTGCGGAACGGGATCGGCTGATCGGTGAACAGGCCTTCGAGGCGGCGCGAATACGCCTGCGCCACTTCCGGCCAATCGGCCTCGGTCAGCCGGTGGGTATGGTAGAGCGCGAAGGGCGGCAGAACCTCCATGCCCGGGTAGAACAGCACCCCGTGCTGAATGGGCCAGAGGATATCGTCGAGGGATCCGTTGACGCCGCGCTCGCTGTAATGGGGCTCATGGCCGCCCAGCGTGACGGTGAGCATGGCGCGGCGGCCAACGAGGCCGCCTTGCCCGTATCGGTCGCCCCATCGCTCGCCGTCGTGAACGCCCAAGCCGTACGCAAGGCCGAGCGCGTAGACGCGTTCCACCCAGCCCTTGAGGATCGCCGGCATGCTGAACCACCAGATCGGGAAGTTCAGGATGACCGCGTCGGCCCACAGCAGTTTTTCCTGCTCAGCCACCATGTCCGCCGATTGGGTGCCACCGGCGTAGGCGGCGCCGGACTCCAATCCATAGACGAGACGGTCGGGTTGCGCGGGCTGACGGAAGTCCGGCCAGCCGGCGACGGGGTTCCAGCCGGACTGGTAGAGGTCCGAGACCTGCACCTCATGGCCTTGCGCCGTGAGCGTCTCGACCGCGTGGTCCTTGAGCGCGCTGGTCAGCGACTTCGGCTCGGGGTGCGCATGGACAATGAGGATCTTGCTCATCCGTATTTCCTTCGAAGGTCGACGTGTCGCCGCCGCGCTGCGACGGCCAGATTGATTGAGCCGCGGCGCCCCGGCGGGCCCTCGCATAGCGTAGCCGTATTTGGGACACCGGATGCTATTCTTGAAATCGAACAATCAATGAGCTGGTACATCCCTGATGGATATTAGCCACGTCGACCTCAACCTGATCGTGACGCTGGACGTCCTGCTTGCCGAGCGAAACGTCACCCGCGCGGCCCGGCGGCTGAACGTCAGTCAGTCCGGCCTTTCGGCACGATTGAACCGGCTGCGGGATATCTTCGCAGACCCGCTGCTCCTCCCGGCCCAGAGGGGCATGGTGCCGACCCAGCGCGCGCTTGAGCTCCAGGGGCCGCTGCACAACGCCCTGGAGGGCTTCCGACTGGCCTTGGCGGAAAGCGCGCCGTTCGACGCGGCCACGGCCGTGGCGACGTTCGCCGTCGCCGCCAGCGACTACGTCCAGTATTCGATCCTGATGCCGCTCGTCACCGCCCTCCGCAAGGAGGCGCCCGGTATTCGCTTCGGCTGGCGGAACCTCGACGAGTCGGTGCGCGGGGCCATGGAGCGCGGCGAGATCGACCTTGCCCTGACCTTGCCCGAGAGCGCGCCCGGCTCCTTCCGGATGGTCACCCTGTACCATGATCGGTATGTCGCCATCGTCCGAAAGGACCACCCGCAGGTTCGGGGAAGCATCGACCTGGACCTGTTCTGCGAGCTTGAGCATATCGTCGTCTCGCCCGGCGGCGGGGGCTTTCGAGGCGCGACGGACATCATCCTGGAGGCGGCGGGCCGCAGTCGCCGCGTTGTTCTGTCCCCGCCGGCCTTCCTGGTGGCGCCGGAGATCGTCGCCCGCTCGGATATGATCGCGGTCGTCCCGTATCGCCTCGCCCGCGACTACACCGACAGACTGCAAGTCATCGAGCCACCGGTGCCGATCCCGGGCTTCGACATCGCGATGACGTGGCACGACCGTACGACCACCCACCCGACCCAAAGGTGGCTGCGGGAGCGGATCGTGAGCGTCGCCCGATCGAGGGCCGGCGCCTCCGACGGCCAGGAGACGGGCAGGGATCAGCCGTAGGACGCCGCCCGAGCGGCCCCTGTGTGGGTTGGCCGCCACACGGTTTGCGTCCGCGGGCTGTACTCAGCTGCTGGCGACCGCCGGTGACAGCTTGTTGCCGCCGCGCACGAAGGCCAGGCCGACAAGGCCGATGGCCAGCAGGATGACGATGGCTCCGAAGCCGCCGCTCAGGCTGTGGAATATGTTCGTGCCGAGGTTGACCATGAGAGAGCCCAGCCAGAGCGTGGCGGTGCCGGAGAGGGCGAACACCCCGAAAAAGGCTCCGGCCTGGTCCGGCGGAGACAGGCGCGTCATCAGCGTGCGCGACGAGGCCCAATTGGCCGTCGCAAAGACGCAGACCAGTAGCGCCAATCCGAGCATGACGATGTCCGGCGCCGTCGTGAGGAAGGGCCCATTCCATAGGTGAGGCGTAGCCGGGTCGTAGGGCATGAACAGGATCTGGGTCTTCGAGGTGCCCAGAAACCCCGCGATCGCGAGGACGTTCATGGCGATCTCGATCTGCACCGCCCGCTTCGGACCTAGCCGAGCGTCGAGCACGCCTCCGAGCGCGCCACCAAAGGCGGCGAAAGTCGCACCCAGGATGCCGAAAATCAGCATCTGCAGCGCGTTCCATCCCATGGTCCCGCTGACGTAGAGGCCGGAGAACAAGGTGACCGCGTTCAGGCCGTCGAAGTAGAACATGCGGGCGATCAGAAACACCAAGGCGTCGCGGTTGCTGCGCGCGGTGCGGACAATGCCCCAGAGCTCGCGGGCGCCGTCTGCGAACGCTCGCGTCAGGGGCGTGCCGGTGGGTTCCGCGTCACGGGCAAACAGGAAGAACGGGGCGGAGCCGACGACCAGGAGGAACGCGCAGATCGGACCAACCATCCGCTCGGCCTCGTGCTGCGAAGCATCCACTCCGAAGAGCGGCGCTTTGGGGATGAAGCTCCAGTCCACCGTGCCCGGCAGCGCGAACCCCCAGAACATGAGCAGCATGGTCGCCAGCGTCACGGTCTGGGCCGTGACCAACGCGAGCGCGGAGGCCTGGTGGGCCTTGGACAGCCCGGCGTTCCGGACGAGCAGCGAGTTGTGCAGCACCTCCGTGTACGGATAGAGCACATTGTAGGTGGCGGTGATGACCAGCGCGCCGAGCACGCCGATCCCGGTCTGATCCGGCTTCACCCACCACAGCGCGAACACCATCGGCGCCATCAGGCAGATCAGCCCCGCCAGCAACCCCTTGCGGCGGCCGATCTGGTCGATCGCGGCCCCCAGGAAGGGCGCCGTCAGCATGGTGACCAGGCTGGCCAGCATGTTGGCGCGGGAGATCATCTCCTGGCCCTTCACCGCGTCGCCGATCACCACCTGGGCGAGATAGGGCGTGAAGAGATAGATCGAGACCAGCATGATGTAGGGGTTGCGGGCGCCCTCGAAGAGCGCCCAGGCTACTCCGCTACGCGGGAGCCGGCCCCCTTCCGCCGACGCCCCTGGATCCTCGATGTCGCGATCCGCGGTGGCCGATACATGCGCCATGGAGTCACCCTCGTCGGCTATTGGTCGGACTGCGCCTGCCATGTGCGATCGTCATGCGTGATCGTCACAGGGTTCGAAGGGCGCCGCGGACCATCCGTCCGCGACGCCCTTCGGTCGGCTGTCGAGCTGGGTGCTACCAGCGCTTGGTGACCGAGACGCCGTAGGTGCGCGGCTCGGTGAAGAAGACGTTCCGGAACAGGCCCGGCGGATCGTCGGGCATGTAGGTGTCCTGGATCGCCCTCTCGTTGGTGACGTTCTTGACGAACCCGGCGACTTCCACGCCGAGTTCGCTGTTCTCGGCCGTCAGGGTCAGGTTGACGTTGTCCCAGCCTTTGATGCGATCGGACACGGCGTTGTAGAGCCGCGCGAACGTCTGGGTCTGGTGGTAGTAGTCGCCGCGCAGCACCGCTTCCCAGTCGCCGAGCGTCCAGGTGTACTGGGCGCCGACCGAAACCGTCCAATGCGGCGAATTGGGCAGCTGGTTGCCGCCAATCTGCCTCGGCACACCCTCGCTCACGAGGCCGCCGAACGGGTTCGTGCCCGCCGAGATGGCGCCGCTGCCCAGGATGTTCGTCCCCGCGCCGACAGTAGGATCCGCGTTGCACAGGTCGAAGAGCATCAGCGGCGCGCCGGCGGCGTTGGAGGCCGCAACGGCCTGTTGAGCGTTGGCCAGGGTGACGACGCAGTTCGCGGCGGTAAGCGACTTCACCAGGACGAGGTTGGGGTTGCCCTGGGTGCGGTCGAGGAGGTCGAGGGATTCCTCGTTCCCGCCCACCTTGGTGTGGAGCCAGCCGATCGCGGTATTGAAGCGAAGCCCTTCGATCGGCTGCCAGATCGATTCGAATTCGACGCCGTCGACCTTGGCGTCAACGTTCTCGGTCGCGGCGGTGCGGTTGATCACCTTCGAGACCTGGTAGTTTTTGTAGTCGTAGTGGAAGGCCGCGAGATTGGCCTGGAGGGTGCCGTCCAGCAGGGTGTTCTTGGTCCCGATCTCGTAGGAGTCCACCAGTTCGGACTTGAAGGTCGGGGGTAGCGCCACCAGCCCGATGCCAGGGGTCAGCGCCGGGTTGATCCCGCCGGCCTTATAGCCCCGCGAGTAGAAGGCGTAGACCAGCGTGTCGTTGGTGAAGCTGAGTTCTGGCTTCCAGTCGAACCCGAAGCGGCCGGTGGGCTTCTTGAAGGTGACGCTGAGCACGTCGGGGGTGCCCGGCGTCGCGCCGCCGACACCGATGCCTTGCGCGAGGTTGACCCCGGCATGGTTGTCCACCTCCTTCTTATCGACGGTGTAGCGCAGGCCCGCCGTCCACTTGAAGTTGTCCGCCATCTGCCAGTAGAGTTCGCCGAACCCAGCGTAAGACGTCAGTCGATACGGTTGGAAGTTGTTGTAGTAATTGTGGCCGACTCGCGTCGGGTCCTTGTTTGGGTCGATCGTGCTGCAAGGCGCGTCTCCCACGCAGTTGGCGTCTTGACCAGCGAGCACATTGAGAACTTGGGTGAGTGCGGTCCCGGTATTGTACAGGACGTAGAAGTCCCAATCGTTCTGATACTTGCTGATGAACCCGCCCACGTTGAAGTTGAACGGGCCGTCGAAGCTCGACTGGAAGCGGATCTCGTGGCTCCACTGAGTGCTCGATGAGCTCGAGATGTCGGCGGCGGTGATCCTGTTGAATGGACCGAGCTGCGGGTCGTTGATGACTCCGCCGGGGAAGGTGCTCTGGTAGATGGCCGCATACCCAGGAACCCCAGAGAACAAGCTCACAGGATTCGGTGTGGTGTTGAACGTGCCCTTCGGAAGGTAACGGTAAAAGTCCGCCTTCGAATAGAGCTTGTAGTTCGTGTAGGCGCTGAGCCAGTTGAGCGAGAGATTTTCCGTGATGTCGAACGCGGCGTTGAACTCGTAAGTGTCCGTCTTGGACTTGTAGATCGGGTCAAACGTCGACTCGATGTCGAAGAGACCCGGCGTTTGCATCTGACCGGCGTAGGCGTCGCCTGTCTGAATGCCGGTGTACAAGCCGATGATGCCGCCGACCTGCGCCTGAGAATTCACCGTGCCCAACACGTCCGGGGCATAGAGAGAGGTCGAACGGCAGCCCTGGCTGAAGAAGCCGCGTTGGATGTCCGCCAGCCCGGGCACGGGTGAGAAGGCCACCCCGCCGAGATTGGCCGGCCCCACGTCCTTCGAGCAGAAGCTCTTGCCGATCCGCGAACGGTTGTCGTCCTCCTCGAAGTGATCCCACAGCAGCCAGGTCTTGAGTCTGTCGCTGGGGTTGAAGGCGACGGTCAGGCGTCCGCCCCAAAGATCCCGGTCGTCGGCGTCGTTGCCGGTGGCGATGTTCGTGCCGAAGCCGTCCCGCTTCAGGTAGTTGCCGGCCGCGCGGATGGCCAGCATGTCGTTCACCGGCACGTTGATCATGCCGCGAACCTTCATCGCGTTGTAGTTGCCGTATTCACCGCGGATATTGGCCTCGAAGTGATCGACCGGCTTGGCGGTGAGGATGTTCACGACGCCGCCGGTGGCGTTGCGGCCATAGAGCGTGCCCTGCGGACCGCGCAGCACCTCGACCCGTTCCAGGTCGTAGAACTCGGTCTCGAACAGGTTGTTGTCGATCAACGGCGCGTTGTTCAGGTGGATGCCGGTGCCGGCGTCCCCCGTGGCGGCGATCAGCTTGTTGCCGATGCCGCGAATCTGGAAGTTGTAGCCCTGGAAGTTCGACTTGGCGAAGCTGACGTTGGGCACGGCCAGCACCAGGTTGGGGCCGCCGTCGATCTTGGATTTTTCGAGTGCGTTCTGGTCGAAGGCCGAGACGGCGATCGGCACGTCCTGCAGCGCTTCTTCTTTCTTCTGGGCGGTGACGACCAGTTCCTCGATCACATTGGACGGCGAGGACTGGGCCAGGGCCGGCATGGCCACGGCGGCGAGCGTCG
>DASVNS010000028.1:0-8890 GCA_036383735.1 Phenylobacterium sp.
GGCCAGCATCACCACCGTCGGGTTCCGGTTGATGAAGTTCGCAAGCGGGTCGGCGGCCAGCAGCATGATGCCGACGGTGATCACCACGGCGGCGATCATGATCGCCAGATGGTCGGTCATGCCCACGGCGGTCAGGATCGAGTCGATCGAGAACACCAGATCCAGCAGCACGATCTGGAAGATGGCCGCCCCGATGTTGCCGATCACCTTGCCCTTGGTGTCCATGACCCCGTGCGTCTCCGCAGGGTCCACCTTTTCGTGGATCTCGGTGGTGGCTTTCCAGACCAGGAACAGGCCCCCGGCGATCAGGATCAGGTCGCGCCAGGAGAAAGAGAGCTCGAAGAGCGGTTCCCCGTGCTCGCCGAGCGGACCCTGCCATGGAAGCGAGAGCACCGGCTGGGTCAGGCCGACGATGAAGGCCAGCGTCGACAGCAGCAGCAGGCGCATGACCAGCGCCAGTCCGATCCCGATTCGCCGGGTCCGGGTCCGCTGATGTTCGGGCAACTTGTTCGACAGGATCGAGATGAAGATGAGGTTGTCGATGCCGAGCACGACCTCCATCACCACGAGGGTGACGAGCGCGGCCCACGCGGCCGGATCGGTCACAAGGGTGGCGATGTCCATGACGCTACGCTCCATAAGGGTCGTACATGTATATACTGGATTGTACGCGTACGACTAGCGTCCTAGGCGGCGGCCCGTAGCGCCGCTTTTTTGTGCATGGATGGTGCGCTCTCGGGTTCGTGAACGGCGAAATTCTCCTCTTGGGCGAGTCTCGGCGAACACCCAAGGGACGGCGCCGACCTCTTATTTCAGCTTGTTACCGCGGCGTGAAATAAGAACAGTAATGATTAAAGGAAGTTCATACGCCTGGTTTATGCAAGAACATATCCGAGCTAATACGAGATATCGCGAGGCCGCGCGCCAATAGTTTTCTTCGGTTTGGATCTATGACTTGGCGTATTCTGCGATTAAACCGCGCCATGCCGCCGCCGGATGGGCTCATGCCACAACCGACCTGTGGATAAACACTGCACGACATCCCGCCGCGAAGCGTAAACCCTCTTTTCACTCAAGGCGGATACGGTTACCCCTCACCTCAGTTGTCGGGGAGTCACCGAAGCATGCTCAAACGGACGCGGGCCCTGTTGGGTTCCCTGGCCGCCGCGGCCTTCGTCGCCTTCACGCCCGCAGGGGCGGTGGCCGACACCTATTGGCAGTGCGTGCCGTTCGCGCGCCTGATCTCTGGCATCCAGATCTTCGGCGACGCCTGGACCTGGTGGAACCAGGCCTCCGGCAAATATGAGACCGGCTTCCAGCCGCGCGCGGGCGCCGTCCTGTGCTTCAAGCCTACCGCGCGTATGCGCCTGGGCCATGTGGCCGTGGTCAGCCAGGTGCTGACCGATCGCGTCGTCCAGATCACCCATGCGAACTGGAGCCCGATCGAGGGCTCGCGCGGCAAGGTCGAGAAGGACGTCACGGTCATCGACGTCTCGCCGTCCGGCGACTGGAGCCAGGTCAAGGTCTGGTACGACCCGAACCGCGACCTCGGCGGCTCGACCTATTCGACGCACGGCTTCATCTATCCCGACGCCACGGCGCGGGTCATGGCGGCCTCGGGCATGAGCAAGCTGCAGAATGGCGCGATCGCGGTGGCGCAGTCGGCCGCTTCGCAGATGGCGGGCGCGGTTCGTCCCGGCCAGGGCGCCCTCAGCGTGCTGAGCCAGGCCGCCGATTCCACCGATCGCATCGCGGCCCTGATCGCGGCGGCGACGCGCGGCGACACGCCGCCCCGCTGACCCCCTGCGGTTGACGCTACGGCCGACGCGCGCCCAAAAGGGGCGGCGGAGGCGGTGGCATGCTCAGGACCCTTCGGCGCGGCCATCGCGCCACCCAGGTGGAGGACATCGGCGCCGGATGGCGCCCGGCGCCCGACATGGTCTGGATCGATCTTCTGCGCCCGACACGCGAGGAAGAGCTGGCCCTCGAAGCCGCCCTCGGGCTCGAGCTTCCCACCGTCGAGGAAATGCAGGCGCTTGAACCGTCGAGCCGCCTCTACCAGGAAGGCGACGGCACGTTCATGACAGCGACCCTGCTGGCTCGCAGCCACCAGGACGCGCCGTTCCCCACCCCGGTCACCTTCGTGTTGGCCAAGGGCCTGCTGGTGACCCTGCGCTACGAAGAGTTGAAGGCGTTCTCGATCTTTTCCGAGCGTGCGCCCGAAAGCGAGCACGGTAGCGGGATCGCCGCTTTCCTTGGCCTGATGGACGCCATCGTCGAGCGCCTGGCCCAGACGTTGGACGACATGGGCGACAAGGTGCAGATCGCCTCGAACGCCATCTTCAACCGACCCAAGGCGGGGAATTTCCGTCCTCTGCTGACCGACCTGGCGCAGGCCCAGTCGGTGACCTCGCTGACCCGCAACAGCCTGAACAGCCTGTCGCGGACCCTGGGGTTTGCGGCCCTGGCCACCGAGATCGCCCAGGATCCAGAGCGCCGCGCCCACCTCAGCGCACAGCAACGCGACGTCCAGTCGCTGACCGAGCATGCGAGCTACCAGTCCTCGCACATCGCCTTCCTGCTGGACGCCGCCCTGGGCCTGATCAACATCGAGCAGAACGGGATCATCAAGTTCTTCTCGGTCGTCGCCGTGGTCTTCATGCCGCCGACCCTGATCGCCTCGATCTATGGGATGAATTTCGACGTGCTGCCCGAACTCCACTGGCGCGGCGGCTACCCCGCCGCCCTGGTGATGATGGTGATCGCCGCCGCCCTGCCGGTGCTTTGGTTCAAACGGCGCGGGTGGCTCTGACATTCGCTACCGGAGGTGGTGTGAGGGTTCGCTTAAGGCTGTGACGCAACCCATCCTTAAACGCGTTCGCCCATGGTGAATGCGAAGGCCTCATGTCCAGCCAACCGCAACAGCATCACACGGCGCTCGACGCCCATGCGCTTCGAGAGGCGCTCGACGCTCACCAGCGCTATCTGGCGGGGCGCGCGGGCGGCCGACGGCTGAACCTCACCTATGCGGACCTGGCCAATTGTTCGCTGGAAGGCGTGGACCTGCGCGACGCGGACCTGACCGGGGCCAAGCTGTCCGGCTCCACCGTCGCGCGCGCCAACCTGTCACGGGCGATCCTGTTCGGCGCCGACCTGCGCGACGCCGACATGCGGCATGTGAACCTGAAACGGGCGGACCTGCGCGGCGCCTGCATGCGCGGCGCGAACCTGGCTGGAGCCGAGCTGGCCGGCTGCGACCTGCGCGAGGGCCGGATCGCCCTGCAGGACAAGCTCGACGGCTTCCGCATCCTGCGCCACGAGCATCGGCCGGGCGAGCTGAACTACGCGGTGCTGTCGGGGGCGAACCTGGCGGGGGCCCAGATGAGCGGCGCGGTCGCCATGAGCAGCGATTTCACCGACGCCAACCTGTCGGGCGCGATCCTGACCGGCGCCAAGCTGATGCGCGCGGTGCTGGACGGCGCCGACCTGTCCGGCGCGGACCTGGCCGGGGCCGACCTGTCGGGCGCCTCGATGAAGCGCGCCGTGCTGACGAATGTGAACCTGAGCCAGGCCCGCCTGGACGACGCCGACCTGACCGACGTGCTGCGTTCGCCCCCGCCGGTCTTCTACATCGACGACAAGTCCCTGACCGACGTGCTCGCCGAGCACGAGCAATTCTGCGATTCGAGCGGCGGCCAGGGTAAGGTCATGAAGCTGTTCGAAGTCGACTTCCGGCCGATGAAGACCCTGAAGCGGCGGCGCCTGTCAGGCCTTTCCGCCCCCAAGTCGATCTTCTTCGGCATGGACCTGGAGGGCCTCCAACTGCAGGGCGCCGATCTGACCGGCTGCGATCTGCGGGGTGTGAACCTGCGCGAGGCCGACCTGCGCGGCGCGCGGTTCACGGGCGCGCAACTGGCGCGCGCCGACCTGCGCGGGGCCAAGATGGGGCCGCTGGCGATCGGCGACAACCGCTTCGTCCGCACCGACTTCAGCCGCGCGTCGCTGCGAGGCGCGGACCTTCGCGGCGCCCACGCGCCGCGCGCGCGGTTCCTCGAAGCCCAGATGGACGGCGCGCGGATCGCCGGCTGCGACCTGACCGGCGCAGAGCTCGAAGTCTCGGGAAAGCCGCGCCGCTGGCGACCGTGACGGGGTCATGTGCGCGTCGGCGGCTTCCCTCCCCCGGCTTGATCGCTGTAGGAAGCAGCCATGAATGCGATGGTCGGCTACGAGCCGCGGGCGCGGCGCGTGGCGCTGCCCGCGCGAGGCGGTGAAATGGCGGTGCTGGACTTCGGTCCGCCCGAGCGGCCCGTGGACGTCGTCTTCTCCCACGCGAACGGGTTCAATGGCCGAACCTACCGCAGCATCCTGGGGCCGCTGGCCGAGGACCTGCGGATCCTGGCGGTGGACCTCCGGGGGCATGGGGCCACGACCCTGCCAGCCGCAGTCGAAGACGGCAGCGACTGGAAGGAGCTCGGCAAGGACCTGCTGGCCCTGCTCGCCGCCGAGGCGCTGGGCCCGACGGTCTTGGCCGGCCATTCGATGGGCGGCGCGGCGTCTCTGCTTGCCGCCGCGGCCCAGCCGGACCGTGTGAGGGCTCTGGCCCTGTTCGATCCCGTGATCACGCCGCGCCACCATCAGGCCTCGGGCGCGAGCGAAAGTCATCTGGCCGCCGGCGCCCTGCGCCGACGCGCGGTATTCCCCAGCAAGCCCGCGGTGGTCGAGGCCTATACCGGCCGCGGTGCGTTCCGTACGTGGCGGCCGGAGCAGTTGGCCGACTATGTCCAGGCGGGCTTCCGGGAAACCGCGGATGGCGAGGTGCGATTGACCTGCGCGCCCGCATGGGAATCCTCGAACTTCCGAACCCACCACTACGACGCGTGGGCCGCTTTCCGGGCGACCCGCTGCCCGATCGGCATCCTGCGGGCCGAGACGGGCTCGACGGCGGGGATCGATGAGCAGCAGGCAGAGTTGGAGGCGACGGGCCGCATCCGCATCGACGTGATCGCCGGCACGAGCCACTTCCTGCCGATGGAACGGCCTGAACTCGTTCGCCAGACGCTTCGCGAACTCGTCGGCTAAAGCCCAAGTCCCGGCGCCACGGTCGCTCGAACCCGGGCGAGCTCGTCGTCCGACAAGGTGATCATCTTTCGACTCTCCAGGTCGAAGATGGCCGTGATCACCTCCGCGCTGCCCCACGCGCGTCCGGTATCGGGATCCAGCAGCCAGTGGACCAGGCGGCGGAAGCGCGCCTCGCCGCCCGCAAAGCCTGAGCGCAACTCCAACCGGTCTCCGGCTCGCGGCCATGCGTGATGGACGAGCCGGTACTCCAGCACGGCGCCGCCGATGTTCTGGGCCAGGTCGGGTCCACCCGGACGGCCGGCGGCGAAGAAGTGCGGCACGCCGTCCGAGACGTGCAGCATGAAACCCTCAGGCCGCATCCGCCCGAAGGCATCGCAGTCACGCCCCTCGATCACGCCGAGGCCGGTGCGGATCAGGCCCAGCGCGTTCGCCCGCGACAGGTCGGCCTGCGTTTCGACGGGTTCCAGGGAAACGGAGCGCGCAGCGGCCGCTTCGGGGATATCGACTTTGAGGGCTTCCGCGCGGGCGCGGATGCGGTCGGGCCAGGGAAAGGCCCGGCCGGCGCGCGCGGTGGCGTGGGCCACGACGATCTGGAAGGTGGCGGCCAGGTCGCCCGAGGCATGGCGCATGAGCAGCAGGACGCGGGCGTCGGTCTGGCCCATGTCGACGACGCCTGCGGTGATCCGCAGCGGCGCGCCGGGGCGGGCCTCGCGGAGGAAGCGGATATGCTGTTCGCGGACCACCAGGGTCGCCTCGGCGTTGGCGGCGAACGCGCCAGCCATACCCAGCTCGGCCGCCAGACCGGCCAGCGCCTGCATGGATTTGGCGACATAGAACCCTGCGTTCAGGCGCCCCATCTGGTCGCATTCCCACTGGGCCACGCCGCCGCGCCAAACTTCCACTTCCGCCACGCCCAGAATCCCCCGGTGTCCGGGCGCGAGACTAGAGATGAGGGGCGTTGGGAGCCAGCGCCTGCCCGCGACGGGATCGGCCCTCGCCTTCCGCCGCGGCCCGCGCCAGAATGACGGCCGGAGGACCCGATGGCCGACGAACGCGCCAAGGTGACGATCCGGCGCCACGCGGGGGTGACGCGGATCACCCATTGGCTGAACGTGCTGGCGATCGGCCTGCTGCTGATGAGCGGCCTGCAGATCTTCAACGCTCATCCGGCGCTCTACTGGGGCGCCAAGTCCGCCTTCGCACAGCCTTGGGTCTCGATGAGGAAGGAGGAGGTGGCCGGCGCGGCGCGGGGAATCACCACCGTCGGCGGCCTGCGGTTCGACACCACCGGGCTGTTCGGCTGGTCGGGGGCGCAGGGCGCACGCGAGCAGCGGGGTTTCCCCCGCTGGGCGACCATCCCCAGCTACCGCTCGTTGACGGACGGCCGTCGCTGGCACTTCTTCTTCGCCTGGATCTTCGTGGTCAATGGCCTGGTCTATTGGCTGTGGGGATTGGGCAGAGGCCATATCCGCAGGGACCTCCTGCCGACCCGGGCGCAGCTGCGACCGCGCCATATCCTGCACGAGATCGCGACCCACGCCCGGTTCCAGTTCCCGAAGGGCGACGAGGCGCGGATTTACAACGTCATCCAGAAACTGACCTACCTGATCGTCATCGCCGTCCTGCTGCCGCTCATGGTCGCCACGGGCCTGTCGATGTCGCCCGGCTTCAACGCGACCCTCCCCGGCCTGATCGACCTGTTCGGTGGCCGGCAATCGGCCCGCACCATCCATTTCCTGTCAGCCGCCGCGATCGTCGTCTTCGTGATCGTCCACCTGGCGCTCGTCGTGGCGTCCGGCTTCCGGAACAACATGCGTTCGATGATCACCGGCCGCTATGCCATCGACGTGGAAAGGGACCGCGGATGAGACCCGACCGCCGCCGCTGGCTGATGGGGGCAGGCGGCGCCCTGGGTGCGCTGTGGCTGGCCGGCTGCGACCGGCTGACGGCCAATCCGGCCTTCAGCGGCATGTTGAAGGTGGCCGAGAGGTGGACCAGGGGCGCCCAGCGGCTGGTCACCGACCGCAATGCGCTGGCCCGGGAGTTCGCCGCCGCCGACATGTCGCCCGACTTCAAGGCCAACGGGACCCTCCGGCCGCAGGACGAGGCCTACGCGACGCTGCTGGCGGAGAACTTCGCGGGTTACCGGCTGACCGTCGACGGCCTGGTGGAGCAACCCCTTTCGCTGACCCTCGCCGACCTCCGCGCCGCGCCGTCACGCACCCAGATCACCCGGCACGACTGCGTCGAGGGCTGGTCGTCGATCGGCAAGTGGAAGGGCGCGCGGCTGTCTGCGCTGCTGGACCGCGCGAAACTGAAGCCCGAGGCCCGATACATCGTCTTCCATTGCGCCGACACCCTGGACCCTTCGGCGGCCGACGGCGCGGGGCAATACTACGAGAGCATCGACCTGATCGACGCCTACCACCCGCAGACCATCCTCGCCTACGACATGAACGACCGGGTCCTGCCGGTCCGGCACGGCGCGCCGCTGCGCCTGCGGGTCGAGCGGCAACTCGGCTACAAGCACGCCAAGTACGTCATGCACATCGAGGCGGTCGCCTCGCTGGACGGCATCGGCCGCGGCCAGGGAGGCTTCTGGCCCGACCGCGGCTATGAGTGGTACGCCGGGATCTAGATATCCTCGCCCCCGCTCGGCATGGGCTGAGCAGGTCTTCAGTACGGGCTCTGCGCGATGATCGCCGCCTCTGCGGCGCACTTGGCCGGGTCGGGCGCGGGCGCCGTCTTGCGGACGGCGGTCACCTCCTTGCGCACCTCGTCCAGGTCGCTGCGGAAGGCTTCCTTCCCGTGCAAGGCGGCGACCAGCATCGAGCCGTTGGCCCAGCCCATGTAGACCGAGTCGAGATTGTGGACGCCGCACACCAGGCGGCTTTCGCCGAACGCCCGGGCCCGGGCCATGACCGGGGTCGCCCGGTCCGGCGCGAGCTCGGCCAGCAGCAAGCCCACCGTCCAGCCCCAGGTGTTGTGTCCCGAGGGATAGTCAGGGCTCCTGGCCAGCGCCTCGGACTTGGGCAGGCAGATGTCGCCGGCGTCGATCAGGTAGGGCCGCTTGCGCTGATAGATGTCCTTCGGCCGGTTGGTTACGGCGCTGGCGTCGCGGCCCACCCGGGCGAACAGCGCATAGGTCTTGGGGGCGTTCTGCGGGGTCAGCTCGGCGCCCAGGGCGCAGCTCATGGTCTTCAGGATGCCGAAGGAATTGTCGTCGGCCTTGGCCATGTCCCAGCGCGGCGTACCCTCCAGCCGGCGAGTCTGCAGGTAGACCTTGCGGTCGGCCTCATAGCGCGTCGTGCCGGGCAAGGGCGCCGGCGGCAGCACCTTGTAGGTGTCGAGATCCTTCAGGGTGAGATAAGGGCCGGTGGCCGCGGGCGCCGCGGCCCGTTTCGAGGCCTCAGCTGCGCCCAGGAGCGCAAGGGCGCCAACCGCCGCCGCGACCAGCTTCACGCGCATGACCGGCTCTCCCGAAAACCCGATGCTCCGGTGTCGCAAAGCGCCGTCGCCCTGGCAACGGTTGTACGTCGGCCCCTTCCGGTGCGCAGCGAAAGGCTGCGCGCGTCGATCCTACGCCGGCTCGGCGCTGGGCTTGGGCGAGATGGGCACCGCCACCGAGGGGCCTGTGGGCCGCTTGGCTTCGCTCTCGTCGCGATGCGGCGCCACGCCCTTCAGCGCATTGATGATCTCGTCGCCGGTCAGGGTCTCGTACTCGAGCAGCGACTTGGCCAGGGTATGCAGGTCTTCCAGCTTTTCCGTCAGGATCCGGCGAGCTTCGTTTTCGCCGCCCTCGACCAGCCGC
>DASVNS010000029.1:0-1816 GCA_036383735.1 Phenylobacterium sp.
ACGCCCCGCGTGCGCGCCTTCATCGACTTCATGGCGCCCTACCTGCAGCGTGAACTCCACCGCGCCGAGGAACGTGGCCGTGAACGGCTGGCCGAACAGGCGGCCACGGTGATGCCGTTCCCAGCGAAGAACGTCAGCTAATACCAACCGCCGCTGACGCTGACTCGGGGATTCCCTTGAAGGCCGAACAGTGATTCACGCTTCTTGTTGGAGAGGAGCGGGTGGATGGCGTCGGTAGTGTTGCGGGACGACTTCGATGCGGCGGCGGTTCGTCGGCTTGCGCGGGAAGCGCAGGACGCCGATCAGGCGCGTCGGCTACTGGCGATCGCGGCGGTCTACGAGGGCATGAGCCGGGCCGATGCGGCGCGGATCGGCGGCATGGACCGGCAGACCCTGCGAGACTGGGCGCATCGGTTCAACGCCGAGGGGGCGGCGGGCCTGGTGAATCGGGCTGCGCCGGGCAACCCGCGGCGCCTGACGCCAGAGCAGGAGGCCGAGCTGGATAAGATCGTCGAGGCAGGACCCGCCGCGGCCGGTCTGGACCACCTGGCGCGTTGGCGCTGCGCCGACCTGAAGGGGCTGATCGCCGAGCGCTGGGGTGTCGACTACCACGAGCGGACCATCGGCAAGCTTCTGGACCGGCTGGACTTCAGCCACATCACCACGCGACCGCGGCACTATCGCCAGGACGAGGCGGCCATGGAGGCGTTTAAAAAAACTTCCCCGAGAAGGTCGCGGCGATCCGCGCCGAACAGCCCCCCGCGACGCCCATAGAGATCTGGTTCCAGGACGAGATGCGGATCGGCCAGAAGACCCAGCGCACGCGGGTCTGGGCCCGGCGAGGAACGCGGCCGCGCCAGGTCACAGACCTGCGCACCGGCTGCGCCTATCTGTTCGGCGCCATCTGCCCCCAGCGCCAGACCGGCGCGGCCATCGTCATGCAGCGCGCCGACACCCAAGGCATGCAACATCACCTCGACGAGATCAGCGCCAACGTCAGCCCAGGCGCCCATGCGGTCCTCGTCCTCGATCAGGCCGGCTGGCACACCACCACGAAGCTTAGGAAGCCCGACAACATCACCCTCCTGCCTCTGCCGCCAAGATCGCCCGAGCTCAACCCGGCTGAGAACGTCTGGGAATACCTCCGGGGCCGCTGGCTCTCCAACCACGTCTTCAAGGACTACGACGCCATCCTCGATGCCGTCTGCGACGCATGGAACCGCCTCATCGCCGAGCCAAATCGCATCCATTCTCTCGGATCACGACAATGGGCGTTATGCGGTGAAGCTTAGGGGCGGTTGGTATTAGCCGCAAGCGTCCATCAGGTAAAAAGGCGCACCGACTGACCGCGCCCTGCGGCGATTGACGGTGTCGCTCGGGTCGGGGTCAGCTTGGGATCGGCTGAAGGCAATGGTGCAGCTTTAGTGCCCGGCTAACGTTGATCGGAGTACGCGCTGCGCACTGCGGGATCGGCTCGGTCATCGCTTTGCGGGCGCGGTTGGTGATCAACGGCTGTCGCAGGGCCGTGCCGGCCGCTTGCCCCCTCCACCACGCGCTCTGCGGCGCGCGGTCCCCCTCCCGACGCTTCGCGGGGGAGGTAGGCCTACCCCTCTGCCTTCGCGCGGCGGGCCCGGGTCTTCGGCGGCGGGGCGCCGGGGAGGCGCAGCTCGAATACGGTCCCCTGGTCGCCGGTCACCGACAGGGTCAGGTCGCCGCCGTGGCCCTGGGCCAGTTCGCGGGCGATGGCGAGGCCGAGGCCGGTGCTGTCCGGGCGGCCGGACCCCGCGAACGGCTGGAACAGGCGTTCGCGGATGCG
>DASVNS010000030.1:0-12808 GCA_036383735.1 Phenylobacterium sp.
CCGACTCGTTGTTGTGCCGCAGCACCTCCGGGCCCGGCAGCGGCCGAGCAATCCCGCGCTGGCGGCAGTGCCGCTCCGACAGCGTCCCGGTGACAGCCCGGCCCGCCTCCCAGAGCCGCAGCGCAGCGTCGCGCCGTTCCAGGCGGGAGGCGACTGGCCGGGCGGCACGGGCGCCCACAGGGGGGCCGGGACCCTCGAGCGGCGCGTTGGCGGCGTCGATGAGCTGCCGGTCGCGCAGGAAATCCAGCACCACCCTCCAATCGCCGTCGCCGAAGGTGTGCACAATGATCCGATTGTCCTCCAGCAGCAGGGACACGGATCGGTCGGCAGCGCTGTGGCCCGGCGCCGGGATGTTGGCTCGCCGACCCTGGTCGTAGAGGTCGCCGCCCAGCGTCTGGACGATCGTTCGCAGGCTCATCGCTCGGCTCCTTGGCGGTTGCAGCCCCGAGACCCTCCCTTCAGCCTTTACTGGGCCACACCCCCACAGCCCGCCGCAATCGGTCTAAACGCGACGCCGCGCCTATACGGGCGGGCGGCGAGCACGAACGACGCCTCATCCATCGGCCAGCGGGCCCAGGAAATCCGCCAGGTCTTCGTACCCTTCATGCAGTAGCATCCAGGCGGTCGGGTCGGTGTCCTCGGGCCCGACGATCCGTATTCCGACCTGGAGCTTCGCGAGCGCGTCACTCACCGCCGCCCGCTCCGGCTGGACCCGGGCGCCCTGTAGCGCCGGCGTCGCCGACGCGGCCGCCAGAAAGTGGCGGCGGGAGAGCGCAGGGGGGCGAGGTCGGCTTGCATCCGTCATGGTCGTGACTCCATCCAGACCGCAAAAATACTTCATTATGTTTTTCCGTCCAGAACATAATGATGTTTTATGCCTTCGACTTGTGGCGGAGCGTCGGGGCGACGACCTGCGTTTCTGGAAGCTGAGCGCCTGTGTTAGAGTCGCCGCATGTCACGCCGCCCCGTCCCATCTTTCGACATCAGCCCGCCCCGCGGCGAACGGGTCGACGCGCCGCAGCCGGTCGAGGTCGATCCGCCCGAGCTGACGGCGGCGATCGAGCAGGGCCGGGCCGATGCGGCCGCCGGTCGGGTGACCCCGCACGCCCAGGTGAAGGCCTGGCTCCAGCGCTGGGGACGAGGCGATCCGGGCCCGGCGCCCAGGCCCTGGAAATCGCTTGGCTGAGGTCGTCTGGTCCGACCAGGCGCTTCAAGATCTCGAAGCGATCCACGAAATCATCGCCGCCGACAAACCTCGGGCGGCGGAGGCGTTCGCCCGCACCCTGTTCGAAGCCGGCGACAGCCTGCAGCGCCTCCCGCGCCGCGGTCGGCCGGCGCCGAACGCCACACGCGAGTTGACGGCCGTCTGGCCCTACATCATCCGCTACGATTTCGATGAGGCGCGCGACCTGGTGACGATCATCACCATTTGGCACGGCGCGCGCGAGACGCCATGAAGTCGCCGGCCTAGCGCGGCGCAACCCCAGCCTCGGCGAGCGCCGTGCGAAGCGCAATCCAAGACTCGAAGATCAGATCCGCTTCCCGTTGATCGCCCGCCCATTGCCGGGCCGTGTCGCGATCGGCCCGCTTGACGAACTGTGCGAGCGCCCAGGCCTCGTCGGGGTTCAGGGTCAGCGAGAGGTTCAGCGGGTCTTGCATGGAATTCGGGGCTCCTGCGCGAGCTTCAGCGGGGCGCGACGCGTGGTCAAGCGCCGGCGTGAACGGCCGCCCGGTGTCAGGCGGGCCGGGCGAGCTGGATCAGCTCGCCCGCGGAGCGCGCCAGCGCGCGGCCGTGGGGGGTCTGGTCGCCGCCCGTACGGGCGATCTGCTGCGCGAGCCGTTCGACAAAGGCCGAGAGGGCCGGGGCGGTCTCCAGGAGCGGTCGCGCGAAATCCAGCGCCTCGCGCGTGGCCTCATCGGCCATGGCCGGCGATTGGGCGGCGGCGGCGAGGATCAGCTCGACGGCCTCAAGCTGCCGTTCGGTGAGCGCATCGGTCATTGCTCGATCACTCCTTCGATGGGGTCCAGCGCGATCCGCGTCACCACGAAGATGTCGAGGAGAAGTTGGGCCGGGTTCGGCTCCCGCTCCGGATCGGCCATGAACCGGGTGGTCAATTCCTCGATGTGATGCAAGGTCTCCAGCATCGAGGCGGAATTGGCCAGGAGGTCGCGCGCCTGGGCGGCGGCGTCCTGGAACTCGTCGTCGTCGGCCCGGCGAAACGCCGTGGCTTCGTCGATCTCGCGCACGAGGCGGGCGACGGCGTGATAGGTCGGGCGGGGATCCATCGCCATCATCGGCGCGCGGCCTTCGGGCGGCAAGCCAGGCGGCGCACGCGCATCCGGCAATCGAAGCTGTCCACCAGCACCCAGCGGCCGGTTCGGCCGCGCTCATAGACGTTCACGGTCGATCCGGGCGCCTGATCGACCCGCAGGCCTTCGAAGGTCTTGTGCATGGCGTCGCCTCCGCACGTAAAGGGGAGGGCGGCGCGCGATGCGCGCCGCCGCCGTTTGGGCCCTACTCGGCGAGCGGGCTGTGGAACTCGATCTCCGCGTTGCGGTCCAGCACGATCTCGGCTTGGGTGCGGTCGGTCTGTTCGCCGTCCTTGCGCCACTTGCGATAGGTCATCCGGCCGCTGAGCGCGACGGTGCGGCCCTTCTTGGCGTTCCGCTCCAGCATCTCCACGAGGCCCTCCGAGAAGGCGACCACGCGGTGCCAGGTCGTATCGTCCACCCATTCGCCAGCGCTGTTGCGGTAGCCGTCATTGGTGGCGACCGAGAACGAGGCGACCTTCGCGCCGGCGTTCGTGGTCCGGATTTCGACGTCGCCGCCGACGTTTCCCACAAGGGTGATGCGGTTCATTGGCGTTCCTTCAGAGGGGTTATCGACAGTCCAGAGAATACATCCTTATGTTTTCTTGAGCCAGAAGATAATGATGTTTACGCCTCAAAATTGTGTCTCGGATGGGATGTTTGTATGTCCAAACGAGCCGGTCGGAGCGGACCCCGCCCGTCGTGCGACATGGGCCGGCTTAGGACTTCCGAACTCGCCGCTGGTCTCTGGCGCTCCGGTAGTTGGAGACCAAGAACGCCGCGTCCCGACGCCCCGAGGCTCAGCACCAACCCGATTCCCAGGAGGGGAGGGCGGCGGAGCCGCCCCCCAGAACCCCACCGGGCGCGCCGCTTGACGCGGCTCCGGCGTCCGGCTCCTGCTTGTTGGCGAGCCGATCCGGCCGCCGGTCCCCGTGGATTTCTGGGCGCCCCGGCCCGCCAGCGAGGCTGGGGTAGCAGAGGGATGACCGGGGCCGGGGAGTGGGATCACCCGGCTGCACGACCGAAGGGAGGAAGGTTGGGGAGACACCGGGCCCGGTCTTCCCGGCGCGAGGGGCGACGCCCCTTAGACCCCTTCTGCAACTGATCCGGTTCCTAATACCCGATACCTAGGGAGGCTGATCCCGTGCCGTCCGACGACCCGCACACGCGCACACAAATGGGCGCCTCCTACGTCTTCCTGCTGACCGCCTTCCACGTCGACAACAGCAAGAACCTGCCGCCCTGGCGAGCGCTGCCGCAGATCGCCTTCTGGTTTCTGCCGGCCATCGTCGGCGCACCCATCATCGCCTACGCCCTGCTGCGACATCCTCTTGCCCGTCACCCACCCGGCGTTCTGCGGTCGGCAGCCGGGTTCGACGCGCGGCCCTGACAAGGGGAGCCTTGTGGACGATCAGCCCCATGGGCGCCGAGGCCGCCCGAACCTGCCCCACAGCCGCTCGCTGCCCCACCAGAGGCCGGCGAAGCCGACAAGGCTCGCACCGCCCAGCAGGCTCCAGCCGTGCGGGCCGAGCGGCGCCGCACCCAAGGCGTAGGCGGCCACCAGGCCGGCCATCGCCAGGAGGAAGGGCCCGGTGACCCGACAATGGGTGCGGGCGCATCGCCGCGCGTTCAGTAGGCAGGCGACGCCCATCCAGACCAGCATGCCCGTCCAGACCACGGCCCGAGGCGCAGGCTCCAGCAGCAGGGCCGCAAGCATCGCTGCGCCCGGGGCTACCCAGAGCGCGGCGAACGCGCGCCAGTCGCCGGCCCAATCCTTGGCGCCAACGTGCCCGTCGCAGTCATCCATCGCGGCCCCCAACACAGCAGGCGGCGGCCCCGCCGCTAGCCCGCGCCTCCTGGATGGGCGGACATGGGACGTCCGCATAGGAGCAGAACACGCAGCAGTCTCCTGACTTGGGCTTCAGGACGGCCCCGCAGCCCTTGCAGTCGTAGAAATACTGGCAGGCGTCGGTCGGCATGGTCTCGGTCGCCCGGTGGCCGCAGTGAGGACAGGTGAGCGTGGAGCGGAGCTCGATCTGCATGGCGCTCATTGGCGGACGCTCCGGATCACGGCCAGCGCCCAAGGCTCGACGACCGGCTGCCAGAGCAGGGCGAGAAGTGCGAGGGCGGTCGCCGCGCTCAGCAGGCGGGTCCCAAGCCGCGACGGCGCGGCGCAAGCGCTGTCGACCCTGCACCTCCGCGCCCGCCGCCAGGTGAGGAGCCAGCCGCCACCGATGACAGCGAGCGCTGCGAGCGTGATCCAGTTGCGCTGCTCGGCGATCAAGCTGAGGCCTCCGAGGCCCAGCCCCGCCAGCGCAAGCGACATCGGGAGCACGCAGCAGGCGGCCCAGGCGAAGACCGCCCCGACCGCCGCGGCCACCGCCGCCCAGCTCAGGGCGGTCTCGCCGGGCTTCCCCCCCGATCCGTCTCTTCGAGCTCGAAGCCCGCTACTCGTCGTCATGCCGCCGTCTCCTGGTGCGATGCGAGCGACAATGCCATCTGTAGCGACTACAGACTCAAGCCCTAATCGAAAGGCGCACTTCCGTGACCGAGCAAGCGATCCAGATTGGGGAACTCTCACGCCGCACGGGATGCAACATCGAGACGATCCGTTACTACGAGCGGATCGGCCTGATGCCGGCGCCCCCGCGGCGGGGCCGCTACCGCACCTATGGCGCCGAAGATGTAGGCCGCCTGGGCTTCGTGCGGCGTGCGCGCGAGCTGGGCTTCACGCTGGAGGAGGTCCGTGCGCTCCTGGCGCTGTCCGCCGTCGGCCAGACATCCTGCGCCGAGGTGCGGGACCTCGCGGCCTCGCACCTTCAGGACGTGCGTGCGCGGATCGCCGACCTCAAGCGGATGGAACGAGCGCTGGCCGACTCGGTACGGGCCTGCGAGGCCGGGCAGGACCCGGGCTGCCCGCTGATTCAGGCGCTGTCCGCCGCCTCCGTTTCGCCGGCCGCGCGATCAGCTCGAACGGGCCCGTAACCACAAGATGGGGGCGTTGCGGGGGGCGTCCCCCGCAGAGGGGGTCGACGGAGACGCCCTGGCGGCTCTGGCTCAGGGGGAGGCTTCCCCCCTCGACCTTCCTGGCTAGATCACCCGGGTATAGGTCTTGCGGTCCAACACCCGCTGCACCTGATCCGCATTCCGGGCCCCGATTCGCATCGCGATCTCGTCGGCCGAATGGCCTTCCGCCAGCTCGCGGATCGCGCGGACCTGATCGACCGACAGTCGATCGTCCCGCCCGCAGATCTGCGCGACCGCCCAGGCGTCATCCTTCCACTTCTCCGACACCCACGGCGCCGGCAGACCCTTGCGCGGATGGGCCTTCAGCCACTCGGCGACGATGCGGTCCCGCTCATCCGGCAAGGGGACCACCCGCTCGGGAAGCATCCCGTTCTCCCGCAGGTATCTCAGCCCGGACTTGCCGCCCGGGATCATGTTCAGCCGCCGCTCGTCGTCCCAATGGCCGCTGACCAGATACTCTTCGCTGGCGTACAGCCGCTCCAGGTCCTCGGTGATCCCCATCACCTTGTGATGGATGTAGGTGACGCGGCCGGCGGCCAGCTCCTCGCGCAGCTTGCGATGGAAGAGCAGTGGACTGCCGACCTCCATCGCGCGGCGATGCTCGGCCCAGCGCGCCTGCCAGGTGCGGGTCGTCACGCCGACATAGAAATAGCCATCGTCGGGATAGGAGCCGCCGTCGCCGAAGATGTGCTGGTAGAGGACATAGGCCTTCTTCGGCCAGGTCTTCGGCGCGAGCAGCAAGGTGGCGGGCGCTGAGAACAGCGTGGCCGGCTCCTTCACGCCGGCGACGCGGCCGGACGTCTGGCCCATGGCGGCGGCCGTCAGGAGCGCCGGGTCCTCGACCACGTCGACGCGGATCTGCGGCCGCAGCGCCAATTCACCCTCGGCCAGCGGCCGGCCCGAAGCCATGGCGGCGTTTCCCACCATCCGATGCCCCGGCCGCAGCCGCTCTTGCGGCGCTATGAACATCGCCCGCCCCGGCAGGGCGATCACATGGGCCACGGGGATGAATTGCCCCGGCCCGACCCGAACCAGGCCGTCCTCGCGCCGCGCGGACGCCAGCCAATGGGCGCCATAGTCCGATCGCGTCCAGGCTTGCAGCAGGGCCTCGAGCTCGCGGACACGCCGGTGCATGACCTTGGGGGCCAGGTGTTCCCACCATTGGCGATTGATCGAAACCAACAATCCCCCTCCGTACCCGCGCCGCGCCTGGCGAGCCTACCCTCGGCTAAGCATCGACTGCAGGACTTTGAGAGCGCGTGCGCGTTCGTCGGCCGGGAGCGGCGCGAGAAGACCGATCACGTCTGAAAGGGTGTCGTCGGCCTGGTCCTGCGCCAAGGCGTGCGGAAAAAAGTCTCGCACCGGCGTCTTCAGCGTGCGCGCGAGCGCTTCCAAGGTCTTGAAGCTCGGCGCGCGAACGCCCCGCTCGATCACGCCGATGTACTGCTCGGTGAGACCAACGGCCTCCGCCAGCGCCGCTTGGGTGAGGCCCGTGCGTTCCCGCTGCATGCGGATCGCCCGACCGACGGACTTCTGAAGCCTCACAATCTCTCCCCACGACTCGCGGGGATGAGCCAACCATCATGAGCGCCCGCCGATGAGCGACCGGGAGTGATGGTGGAATGACTTAAAGTTTGCCTTTCGCTTACCTCTGCGTGTTACTTGTCTAGGCAATCACCCTGGAGACGTGCAGCTTGTTAAGCGCTGAAGTGTACGGCGAGCACAATGCTGTCCTGCGCAGCCGCTTTATCATTGTAGGGGAGCCGCGAGGCAAATGACCGAGGACGCACCCAATCCGGTTGACGTTCATGTCGGTCGGCGCGTGCGGTTGCGGCGCAAGGAACTTGGCGTGAGCCAAGGGTGGCTCGCAGATCGCCTTGGTCTCACCTTTCAGCAAATCCAGAAATACGAACGCGGCGCGAACCGCATCAGCGCCTCGAAGCTCTACGAGATCGCGACCCTCCTGGAGGTGTCGATCACCTATTTTTTCGAGGGCTTGGATGACCCGGCCACGCCGAAGGGCGCGCGCTACGCCGATGCGTTCACTGGCGTTGTGGAAGAGCTGCTGGCCGAGCCCAACGGTCCGCAGCTGGCCGAAGCCTTCCTCAGCATCCGCCGGCGCAGCGTCCGCAAAGGGCTCGCCGAGCTCGCGCGAGCCATCGCGGCGAACGACCAGGCCCAGGGCCAGGACGATGAGCGTGAGGCCGCCGAATGAGCTGGCGCGACGCCCTGCTCATCGCACCCATCGTCTTCGTCGGCGTGATCGCGGCGGCCTTCGGCCTGTTCCCCGACGACATGCGGGACGCGACGCTGTGGGGCGCCACAGCGGCCTCGGCCACTTCGATCGGGGCGTACTTCTTGCTCGAGCGCATCAAACCCCGCCGCAGGTGTTCAGAGGGCGCGCTTGGGAGCGCTCCGCACCCCGGCGAGCATCGACGGTGACCGTGCGCCGCCGGTCCCACGAGCTCTACGTACTCAAGGCGGATGGGTCGATCGGGCAGGTGATCCCGGTCGTCGCAGAGGAAGACCCGACAGCGCTCGCCGCCGGCGAAGCCCAGCGCTTGGGAGTTTGGGTTGAACTGTGGTCAGCTGGCCAGCTCGTCGGGCGTTTTCAGCCAAACCCCAAAGCGGCCGGCGAGGGCAGCGCTAGACCCGGCTCATCGCCGGGCTGAAGAGCCGCAGATTCTTGAAGTAGGATTCTGGCAGATTTGCTGAGCCGGATCAGAAGCAAACAACTGTCTTCAGGCTGGAGCAACCTTTCCCAGCCGCGGAATAGCGCGGACATAGACAAGCTCGCTCACAAGCTCGACGAGCGTCTGCGCAACGATGATCGCCGGCAGCACCGGGACCGCATCGGGCACGGCGAGCGCGAGCGGGAGCACCACCAGCGAGTTGCGGGTGGCGGCGCTGAACGCGACGCCCCGCGCCTCACCGCCTTGCAGCCCCGCAAGCCTTGCGACCCACCACCCCACGAAGGGAGCGAGGAGCGCGAACGCGACGTAGAATGGCACGACGGCGAGCACCGCATTGCGGGCCTGCCCGAGCTGCGGCACGACAGCGGCCACAACCACGAACAGAACGAGCGCCGTCGCCGGCACCGGGAGAAGGCCGAGAACGGATGCTGCTCTGACGCCGCTCGCGGTCCGGCCCCCCCAGAGCTGCACGAACCCGGCAAGCGCCAGCGGCGCGGCGATGAGCCAGACGAACGCGTGGAGGAACGGGCTGATCTGCACAAGCCGGGCCGCTTCCTCACCCAGAAGGAGGGCCAGATAGACCGGCAGCAGCGCCATCTGGAGCAATAGCAGCGCCGGCGTGGCGGCCAGCAGGAGTCTTGCGTCGGCCCGGCCGAGGTGCGCGAAGGTCACGACGTAGTCGATGCAAGGCGTAAGTAGCACCAGGAGCACGCCCAGCCTGATCAGGGGATCCGCCGGCAGAAACAGCGACAGCGCCGCGACGAGGAGCGGAATGGCCAGGAAATTGGCCGCGAGCAGCGGCGCCATGAAGCGCCAGCGCGTGAACGCGCGCCCGAGGTCGGCGAGCGGCACCTGCAGGAAGGTGACGAAGAGCATGAAGGCGAGCGCCGGATTAATCGCCAGATCGAGAGTCGCCATGGCAGGAAATAACAACCCTAGAGTCGCCGCAGCCGCGACCGCGCCGAAGTAGATCCGCACTTGTCGCGCTTCGAGTAGATCTCGGGCTTGCTGGACCAACACCACTCCGATCCGAAACACTGCCAAGGACTTGCTGGTGGATTTCCCCGACGAGGATCAGGGCCCGATTCCGACGAGGCTGCGGAGCGCAAGCACCATCAAGACCAGTCTATAAATTGGACTCTCCGCCGCGCGCAGAAACGTCGCCCAGCAGCTCCGGGCCGGCCAGGGCCTCGATCACGCGGCAATCGCCAGCGCTTCCGTCACAACCGGAAGCGACCATCCGACGGAGCTCGGACCGGAGCGCTTTCAGCTGTACGATCTTGGTTTCCACCGCCGAGAGCTGCTCTCGGGCCAGAGTGTTGGCGGACTCGCACGGCCGTTCTGGATGGTCGGAAAGATCGAGGAGGGTTCGAATCGCGTCTATGGGGAAGCCGAGCTGGCGCGCGTGCTTGATGAATGCCAACCGCCGCACCGACGCCTCATCGTAGAGGCGACGATCATTCTCCGTTCGCGGCGCCACGGGCAGCAAGCCGATCTGCTCATAAAAGCGAATTGTGGGGACTTTCACATCCACTGCCTTGGCGAGCTTGCCGATGGTGATCGTCGGCATGGTGTCCTCCTTAAGGGCTGAGCATAGTCCGGAGCTCCTCTAGTGACTAGAGGTATACGGACACGCGCTCAAGCTCTGCTGTCCATGCCGCGCGAACTGTTGCCACCGCCGTCGGCCTCACATCGCCTTACCGAGTCACGGCACGAAAAAAGAGCTTGATCCTCTAGTTACTAGAGGAGGCACTTTAGCGCCATGTCGAGTTGCTCCCCCTCCGAGCCAGAAGCTGGCGGATGCTGCGGTCCGTCCCCGGCCTTCGATGGCGCATCTCCGACGTATAAGCGCGTGCTCGCTGCGGTGATCGCCATCAATCTCACAGGCTTCGCCGTCGTGGCCGTCGGCAGCTGGGTCGCCGACTCCGCGTCGCTGGCCGCCAACACCCTCGACTTCGCCGCCGACGCCGCCACCTATGGTCTGAGCCTCTGGGCGATTGGCAAAACTGTGGCGGTCCGCTCCGCTGCAGCCCTAGTGAAAGGCGCGAGCCTAGCCGTCATGGCGCTCGGCATCCTCGGCTTCGCAATCTGGCGCGCCGTCGTCGGCCTGCCGCCTGAAGGCGCCGCAATCACTGGCCTAGGGCTGTTCGGCGCGGCGGCCAACCTGGTCGCCGCCCTGCTGCTGATCCGCTATCGCGAGGGGGACGCCAATGTGCTGTCCGTCTGGCTCTGCACGCGCAACGACTTGATCCAGTGCCTCGCCGTGGCCGCGACGGGCGGGGCGGTCCTCGCCATGGGCTCCCGCTGGCCGGACCTCGCGGTCGGCGTACTGCTGGCGCTCGTCTTCTTGCGGTCGGGGTGGCAGATCACCCGACAGGCGCTCCGCGAGCGCGGGGAAGACGGCTCGCGGCGTGATCTTGTAACGCATTCCCACGGTTTGCAGGGGCGAGTATAGAGCGCGCGATGATAGGGACGGCGATCCGAAATCAACCTTTCGGCATGATCGCCCGCGGGAGACATTTCAGTCTCCGGCGCGGCGCTCTCGGTGCTCGTACGCCTTCGTTCCTCCTCGACGGGCGCACACTCCTGTCCGCCCTTCTGGTGTTTAGCCTGGTTCTCGTTTCGCTGGCCTGTGGCCCCGCTGCACATCAGCAGGTTGAAAGAGCGCCTTCGGCGAGCATCCAGCTTCTGAGCGAAAGCGCCAAAACGGCCGGCGAGCATGGCGCGCCGGGCAAGCGGAGCGTGCAGGGCTATTGTACGGGCCACTGCGCCGCCCATGCCTTCGCCTTGCCCGCGCCGTTCGCGCAATCCGTCGTTCCGTTCGCCCGGCGTGCCGTGTGGCCGGTCTTGGACGACCAGTGGCGTCAGGCTTCGCACCCCGCCCGCGTGGAGAGACCCCCCCGAGTCTGACGCGTCACGATCGCCGATCGTCGGCGTGAGAACTCGTCTGTGAACCTCAGGGGATACAACCTCAATGTCACTCATTTTGCGTGGCCGGCTGCGATATGCGGCGGCCAGCGCGGCTGCGATCCTCGGCGCAATAGCGTCAGGACGCGGCGCCGCGGCCGATCCGGCCCCTCCGTTTCGAGACCTTCTTGCCCAGGCCCAGGCGACGGCGCCGCGGCTTGCCGAAGCGCGCGCCGATATCGCCCGTGCGGAAGGGCTCGCGCGCCAAGCCCGCACGATTCCCAATCCGGTGCTCGGCGTTGAGGTGGAGAACTTCTCTGGCACGGGCCCCTTCAAGGGCATGGGCCAGTCGGAGACGACGGCCTCCGTCGAGCAGACGATCGAGCTGGGCGGAAAGCGTTCCGCGCGCATCGGCGTAGGCCGCGCCGACTTGGAGGCGGCCCGCGCGCGCGCGACGCGCGTCCGTGCCGAATTCGCCTTTGATCTCGCCGCCGCCTATGCCGAGGCCGAGGCCGCCGAGCGGCGTCTTCAGCTGGCCACCCAATCCGTGGCCTTGGCGACGGAGGATGCTCGGATCGCTGCGGCGCTGGTCGACGCCGGACGGGAAGCTGACCTGAGACGGGTTCAGGCCCAAACGGCGCTGCAGGCCGCCCGCGCGGCGCTCGAGGAAGCCCGCGCGGCGCGCGCGACGGCATTTTCCAACCTCACCGCGCTTGTCGGATCGCCCGGGCCGATCACGTCCATCCCCACCAGCCTCCTGGATCGGGCCGATCAGGCCTTCACTGCGGCCGCGCCCGATCCTCTGAGGAGCCCGGCCTATCTGGCCGCCGAGGCCGAACGCGAAGCGGCCGCCCGTCGGGTGCGCGTCGAACGCGTCCGCGCCGTTCCGGACATAACCGCTTCCGTCGGGGTGCGCAGGTCTCAAGGCGACGACGCCACCGCCCTGGTGGCCGGCGTTTCGGTGCCCTTTCCGCTGTTCGACCGCAATCGCGGCAACATCGGCGCCGCTCAGGCCGAACTCAACGGCGCCGAAGCGAGGCTCAACGCCGCGCGCCTGGAAGCCGAGGCGGCGACCCGGTCCGGTATGGCGCGCGTCAGCGCCGCGGAGAGCCGCCTGCTGGCGGCGCGCCAAGGCGAGCGCACGGCCGAAGAGGCTTACCGGCTCACCCGCCTCGGATATGAAGGTGGGAAGCTCGACCTTGTGGAGCTGCTCAACGCCCAGCGCGCCCTCGCCGAGGCGCGCACCCAGACCATCGACGCCGCAGTTGAACGTTTGAGCGCCCAAGCAGGCCTTGCGCGCCTCGCGGGCAGCACGCCTTTCGGAGACCAACCATGAGACAAGACAACGCCCGCCTCTATGGCGGCGTCGCGGCCGCCGTACTGATCGCGGCCGTCGGCGGCTTCGGACTGGCGAAATTGACCGCAAGCAAGCCACCCGCGGCGACCGCCGCCGAAGAGTCGGAACACAAGGAAGGCGAGGTCGACGCCGTCGAGATGGCCCCGGACGCCATCCAGGCGACGGGCATCCTCGTCCAACCCGTCGCGGTCGGCGGTTTCGCGGCCGAAGTCCTGGCCCAGGGCACGGTGAGCGCCGCTCCGAGCGGCCAGGCCGTGCTCACCGCCCGCGCCGCCGGCGCGGTGACCCGGATCCACAAGCGCCTTGGCGATCCAGTTCGCGCCGGGGAGGCCCTGGCCGTGGTCGAAAGCCGCGAGGCCGCGCAGATCGCGGCCGACCGCGCGGCGGCCTCGGCTCGGGCGAGCCTCGCCCAGAAGTCCCTTGCCCGCGAGAAACGGCTCTTCGAGCAGCGGGTCTCCGCGCGGCAGGACTACGAACAGGCCGAGGCTGAAGCCGCCGCCGCCAACGCCGAGGC
>DASVNS010000031.1:0-5670 GCA_036383735.1 Phenylobacterium sp.
ATGTTCGACGCGATGGGCGCGATGAGCTCGAACTTCAACGACCGGCCGGCGGTGGCCAGCCGCGCCTATGACCGCGACCGCGACGGCTTCGTGATCGCCGGCGGCGCGGGCGTGGTGGTGCTGGAAGAGTACGAGCACGCCAAGGCGCGCGGGGCCAAGATCTACGGCGAGATCGTCGGCTACGCGGCCAATTCCGACGGCTACGACATGGTCGCTCCCTCGGGCGAGGGCGCGGCGCGCTGCATGAAGATCGCCATGTCCACCATCGGCGACCGCACCATCGACTACCTCAACCCACACGGCACCTCGACGCCGGTGGGCGACATCAAGGAGATGGAGGCGGTCCGCGCCGTGTTCGGCGACAAGGCCCCGCTGATCTCCTCGACCAAGAGCCTCACCGGGCACAGCCTGGGCGCGGCCGGGGCGCAGGAGGCGATCTACAGCCTGCTGATGCTGAACAACGGCTTCGTGGCCGAGAGCGCCCACATCGAGAACCTGGACCCGGCTTTCGCCGACCTGCCCATCGTGCGCAAGCGCGAGGACAGGACGCTGGACACCGTGATGAGCAACAGCTTCGGGTTCGGCGGCACCAATGGCTGCCTGGTGATGGCGCGGACCTGATCCCCGTGCCGGCGCCGGCCGACCTGCCCCGCCCGCCGCAGGCGCCCGATCCGCAGGAATGCTGCCAACGCGGCTGCGACCCCTGCATCCTCGACTACTACGACCGGGCGATGGAGCGCTGGGAGGCGCGGATCAGGGCGCTTGGGTTTGATCCCGCCGAGGTGCTGGCGGCGCTCTCCCGATCTTGACCTTCCAGCCTCCGCATCGCGTGCCAGAAACTTGATGGCCCGCGGGCTTCCTGATGACGCCAAAGAAGCCGTCGTTATGCACGACCGGGCGGGCACCTTCGTGGCGAAGCTGAGAGAGCGCGAGGGTGGTCGAGAAAGCGCCGCAGGCGGGAGTGCAGGGGGTGGTGGCCGAGTCTAGGGGGCGCCTAAGGTAGTAGTGGCGCTACCAGTACTGGCATAACCGATGCCTTATTCCCCACTCAAGTAATAGACGTTTCCCGCTCTATTGGCCCGACAACCTACTAAATCTTGTGGGTGCGACAATCTGTCAGGCGCCGAGTCATGGTAAAGATGCCTAGGACTCGGTTCGGCTGTTCAGGAACGAAAAACGCCGCAGGGATGGGGGTCCCGGCGGCGCTCGGAAGTTTTTGAGCCTTCTGCAAATCCTCCGATCCAGAGGCGCAGAATGCGGGTCGTCACTAGGGCTGGATTAGAGTCTGGCCTGATCTGTTGTCAAGCCTCCGGGTCACATCGCGGCAATGCCGCAGAAAGTGATCCGTATGTCTCCAGCTTATCAGGCGATCCGCGACGCCATGCTCGCGCTCCAGCCCGTCAGCTTCGTTTACGCGGGGCATCCGCGCCAAGTCTGCGTCCACGCTCTCGGGCTCAACAAGTCCGGCCGTGAGCAGGCGCTGGTCTTCCAGTTCGGAGGGTCGTCTTCGAGCGGCCTCCCGACGGGCGGGGAATGGCGCTGCATGACCATCGGCAACATCCAGGGTGTGCAGATCGCCGGCGGCGGCTGGCACACCCGCAACGACCACGAAGAGACGCAGACCTGCGTCGCCGACGTGGACGTCGAAATCTGGGTGGACGTCTACGGCAAGCCGTACGTCAAGCGGGCGTAGTCGCGGGCTCGCTCTTCGGCCTTCGGCCCGGAAAAAATGGCTCGGCAGATCTCGCCCTCTGAACCGTGGTCGATGGCTTCGACGAGCCAACGGTCGGGGTCGTGTCGCAACGGCACGATCCCGACTTCTACGCCGGGCGCGTCGTTGTCATTCGTGGGCTTGGGTTGCGATTGAGCCATGGCGGGTTCTGCATAGGAACCGGGCGACGGACCGCCGGTTCCGCTATGATGAAGCAAGTTTCACGCCATTTGGCGCCGCGACACTTTGACTCGGCTACCGCCGCGTACGTCGGTTGGTAGTCGCTCGCGACCTACTGATGAAAGCCAACTTCAGCGGATGACACCCGGCGGCTGATCAGCGACAACGCGCCCAACGACCTATGGGAGAGCGCGACGTGGCCGACGAATACCAGATGCCGACCGGGAACCTGATGCAGGGCAAGCGGGGGGTCGTCACCGGGGTCGCCAACCATCAGTCCATCGCCTGGGGCATCGCCAGCCAGCTGGCCGCCCAGGGCGCCGAACTGGCCTTCATGCACCTGCCGGGCATGGAGCGGCGGGTGACGCCGCTGGCCGAAAGCGTGAACGCCAAGCTAATCGTGGCGGCCGACGTCACCGACGACGCCTCGATGGACGCAGCCTTCGGAGCGGTGAAGAGCACGTTCGGCCAGATCGACTTCTTCCTCCACGCCATCGCCTTCGCCAACAAGGACGAGCTCAAGGGCAGTTTCGTGGACAACACCACCCGCGAGGGCTTCCTGCGGGCGATGAACATCTCGGCCTTCAGCTTCGTCGACTGCGCGCGGCGGGCGGCCGAGCTGATGCCGGAGACGGGGGGCTCCATCGTGACCCTGACCTACATGGGCTCCGAGCGCGCGATCCCGAACTACAACACCATGGGCGTGGCCAAGGCGGCGCTGGAGGCGGCGGCCCGCTACGCCGCCCGCGACCTGGGGCCGAAGGGTATCCGGGTGAACGCCCTGTCGCCGGGCGCCATGAAGACCCTGTCGCTGGCCGGCATCTCCGGGGGACGCGGCATGCTGGCCAAGGGCCGCGCGCTGTCGGCGATGAAGGAGGACACCTCGATGGAGGGGGTGGCCGGCGCGGCGCTGTGGCTGATGTCGGACCTCGGCAGGTCGACCACCGGCGAACTCGTCCACGTGGACGCCGGCTACCACATCATGGGCTTCTCGGACGACGACGCCGGCGAAGCGTAGCTAAGGGGCGTATGCCCGCATGAAGCGGGCGGCGGCCTCATAGGCGATCTGCTCGATTTCGTCGTCGGTGACGCTGAACGAGACGCCCAGCAGCGAGGGCGTCTGGTGCCGCCCCAGGACCATGCCGGCAAAGAACTCGGCCGCCTGCAGCGGGTCGGGGGCGTGCAGGCGCCCGGCGGCGGTTTCCAGGCGCAGGAACTCGGCCAGGTGCAGGCGGTTCGCACGGGGGCCGGCCTCATAGACCGCCCTGGCCACGTCGGGCATGGCGCCGGAGGCGTTCATCGCCATCCTGTAGATCGCCATGCTGCGCGGGTTCAGGACGGCCCGCATCAGCACCCGCGCATAGCCCGCCAGGGTCTCGGCGGGGTTTTCCATGGCCCCCGGCGCATCCAGGACATCGGTCACCTCGTGCGCGCGGCGCTCCGACAAGGCCCGCGCCAGCTCCGCCTTGGAGCCATAGTGGTTGTAGATCGTCTGCTTTGAGACGCAGGCGCGGCGGGCGATCTCTGCGAGCGGCGCGCCCAGGCCCTGCTCGCTCATGACATCGATCGCGGCGTCGAGGATCGCCTCGTTCTTCGAGACGTCGATCTGGCCGGTAAGGCGAGCCATCAGTGACCCCCTCCCCGCGGCGGCCCGGACATCGCGGGGCCGGGTTTGGCGAAAAGCGCCAGCGCCACCGCGACCCAGCAGCTCAGCGCCAGCACTGCGAAGGCGTCGCCGAAGCTCAGCACGGCGGCCTGGCGGTGCAGCAACATGCTCATGGCCTTGCGCGCGGTGGCCTCCGGGTCGGCCATCCCGCCCTCGGTCATCATGGAGGTGAGGCCGTCCATCATGGCGCTGCTGGAGGCGTTGGCCTGGCTGGCGGCGCTGGCCAGGTCCATGAAGTGGACCGCGCCCTGGTGGCTGAGGATGGTGGTCAGCATGGCCAGGCCCATCGCGCCGGCCACGTTGCGGATCAGGTTGATGAGGCCAGACGCGTCTTTCATCATCGAGACCGGCAACGAGGAGACGGTCATCTGCTGGGCGGCGATCATCGCGATCATGATGCCGACCCCACGGCACATCTGCAGGACGAAGAACTGTTGGAAGCCCCATTCGCCGGTCACGTGCACGCCGAGCTGGATCGCCCAGGCGGCCAGGGAGAACCCGGCGACCATGGCGATCCGGGCATCGATCAAGCGAATCAGCCGGCCTGCGACGGGCGCCGAGAGAAACATGCTCAAGCCGGACACCAGCATGGTCGTCCCGACTTCCGACGATGAAAATCCCCGCACCTGTCCCAGGAAGATCGGCAGCAGGAAGGTGCCGCCGAACAGGCTGATCCCCGAGAGGAAGGTCATGGTGATGCCGAGGGAGAAATTGCGGTCTCGGAACGGCGCCAGGGAAACGATCGGCTGCCAGTAGGTGAGCTGGCGCCAGATGAAGGCTATGCCGCTCAGCGCCGCGGCGACCGCCAGCCACAGGATGACGCTGTCCTCGAACCAGCCCTCGCGGCTGCCTTCCTCCAGCACATACTGCATGGACAGTAGGAAGACCGTCATGAGGCCCAGGCCCCACCAGTCGATGCCCTTGCCCAGGCGCGGATCGCCCTTGTCGAAATCGGCGTAGCGCCAGACCAGGAACACCACCAGCGCGCCCACCGGCACATTGATGAAGAACAGCCAGCGCCAGGAGAGCAGGTCCGTGAGGTGGCCGCCCAGGGTGGGGCCGACGGTGGGCGCCAGGGTCACGATCAGGCCGACGATCACATTGGCCGTCAGGCGTTTCTCCAGCGGGAAGACGGTCATGGCGGTGGCGAAGATGGGCGGGATCATGGCCCCGGCGAAAATCCCCTGGAGCGCCCGGAAGCCGATCATCATCCCCACGGACGTAGACAGCCCGGTGGCCACCGAGGTGAGGATGAAGCCCACGCAGGCGACCACGTAGAACGAGCGGGTGCCCCACATCTTGGTCAGGTAGGCGGTGAGCGGCATGATCACGACTTCCGCCAGCAGGTAGATCGTCTGGATCCAGCTGATCTCGTCGTTGGTGGCGCCGATCCCCGCCTGGATCTGAACCAGCGAGCTGGCGACGATCTGGATGTCGAGCATGGCCATGAACTGGCCGATCACCATCCCGCCGAAACCCAGGAACACCTTCACCCAATCGACGTGGGCGCCGTCGGATCCGAGGACGGCCGGCTGTGCCGGCTTGTTCGCCTGGGCTGGGCCTGGATGAAGAACCGCGTCCGTCATGACGCTAGCGTCGGGCGTCCCGAGCGCTTTCGGCCAATTGGGCGGGCGCAGAGCCGGATTCGGCGAACGACGCGCCGGTGTCCTTGGTCACGTCCACCTTCACCTTGAGCGACAGGCCCGGCCGCAGGCCCCCAGCCAGTTTCTGGTCGCGGTCTATGGCGATGCGGACCGGCAGGCGCTGGGTGATCTTGGTGAAGTTGCCGACGGCGTTCTCCACCGGGATCAGGGCGAACTCGGCGCCCGTCGCCGGCGCGAAACTCGCGACCCGGCCCCTGATGACGTCCTTGCCGAAGGCGTCCGCGTGGATTTCCACCGGCTGGCCGACCCGCAGGCGCGCAACCTGGGTCTCCTTGAAGTTGGCCACCACATAGGCGTCGGCGAGCGGCACGATGCTCATCAAGGCGCCGCCGGGGCGCACGTACTGGCCGACGCGAACGCCGCGGGCGCCGACCACGCCGGCCACCGGCGCCCGGATCTCGGTTCGCGACAGGTCGATGCGGGTCTGTTCGGCGGCGGCGCGGGCGGCG
>DASVNS010000032.1:0-3133 GCA_036383735.1 Phenylobacterium sp.
CGTGACGAAGGATGGGCAGAAGCCGTCCAGGCACGAATAGTCCTGGTTACAGGTGGATTGATTGATCCTGCGCTTGCGGCCGAACTCGGTGTTCAGCGGCTCCACCGACACGCAGTGCGAGGTCCGGGAGCAGTCGCCGCAGCCTTCGCAGACCAGCGGGTTGATCATCACCCGCATAGGAGCAGCCGGAAGCTTGCCGCGCTTGCGCCGGCGGCGCTTCTCGTTCGCGCAGATCTGATCGTAGATCAGCACGCTCACCCCGGGGGTGTCACGAAGCTCGCGCTGCACCTTCATCAGCTCGATACGCGGGCGGACCTCGACGCCGGGCGCCAGGTCCGTCACGCCCTGATAGCGCTCGGGCTCGGCGGCCACGACCACCACCGTCTTGACGCCTTCGGAGGCGAGCTGGCGGGTAATCTGCGGGACGGTGAAGCCGCTCTCAGGCGCCTGGCCGCCGGTCATGGCGACGGCGTCGTTGAACAGCAGCTTGTAGGTCATGTTCGCGCCCGCCGCGACGGCGGCCCGGATGGCCAGCGAGCCCGAGTGGTTGTAGGTGCCGTCGCCCAGGTTGACGAAGACGTGCTTCTCGTCGGTGAACGGGGATGCTCCGACCCAGCTCAGGCCCTCGCCGCCCATGTGGCTGTTCAGGTCGGTCGACGGATCGTTGAAGCTGGCCATGTAGTGGCAGCCGATACCGGCCAGGGCGCGGCTGCCCTCCGGCAAGCGGGTGGAGCTGTTATGCGGGCAGCCCGAGCAGAAGAACGGCTTGCGCTGCTGGTCCGACGACAGGGTGACGGCGGCCATGGAGGCGGCGGAGACCCGGTTCAGGTAGTCGTACACCCGGTCCATGTGCGGGCCGGCTGGCAGTCGGTCGGCGATGGCCAGCGCGATCTCGGCTACCGACAGCGAGGTCAACTCCGAGAGCAGCGGCGCGCCCTTCTCGTCGGTCTTGCCGATGATCCGCGGGCGAGCGTGGGCGGGCAGATCGTAGAGCGCCGCACGGGCCTGGGTCTCGATCAGGGGCCGTTTGTGCTCGACCACCATCAGTGTCTCGAGGCCGGCGGCGAACGCGCGGATGCCGGTCGGCTCAAGGGGCCAGGGCATGCCGACCTTGTAGATGGCCACCCCAAGCGACGCCGCCTCGGCCTGGCTGACGCCCATGGCCGCGAAGGCCTCGACCACGTCCTTGTAGGCCTGGCCCTGGCAGGCGATGCCGAGGCGGGGACGGGTCGCCCCCAGCATCACCCTGTCGATCCGGTTGGCGCGGGCGAAGGCCAGGGCGGCGGGGATCTTCTGGGTCCGAAGCCGCCGCTCCTTGTCGAGCGGCTGGTCCTTGAGGCGGATGCCGAGCCCACCTTGCGGGAGGCGGAAGTTGTCCGGCGTCGTGAACCGGTGGCGCGACAGCGACACGTCGATCGTCGCGCCGGAATCCATGGTGTCGGCCAGGGCGATCATCCCGACCCACAGGCCGGAGAAGCGCGACAGGGCGTACCCCATCAGCCCGTAGTCCAGCACCTCCTGGACGTCGGCCGGCGACAGCACCGGCATCTCGAAATCCTGGAAGGCGTATTCGGACTGCGACGGAAGGGTCGACGACTTGCAGGTGTGGTCGTCGCCGGCCACCGCAAGCACGCCGCCTTTGGGGTGCACGCCGGCGAAATTGGCGTGCTTGAACGCGTCGCCGGTGCGATCGACGCCCGGCGCCTTGCCGTACCACATGCCGTAGACGCCGTCGTAGCGGGCCCCGGGGAACAGGTTGGCCTGCTGGCTGCCCCAGACGGCCGTGGCGGCGAGATCCTCGTTCAGGCCCTCCTTGAAGACCACGCCGGCGGCCCTCAGGTGCTCGCCCGCACGCGCCGCCTGCTGGTCCAGCCCACCCAGCGGCGAGCCGCGATAGCCGGAGACGAAAGCCGCGGTGTTGAGGCCGGCCGCGCGATCCAGCCGATGCTGGTCGATCAGGACCCGGAGCAGCGTCTGGACGCCGGTGATGAACACTCGACCGTCGGTGAGCAGAAACTTGTCGTCAAGCGTCACTTCCTGGCGCCGCATCGCAACTTTTTTCCTTTCGGACCTCCCCTAACCCTCCGCAAGATCATATAAGAACGCTGGAATTGCTTGCCAAAAGCATGCCCCCATTTGGTGGTTCCGGGGCAAGGTCGATATGCTCTGATGGCAAATATGGGAGGAAAACTTGTCCGAGGCCCTCGACGCCGTCGATGCCAAGATCCTGGATTTGATCCAGCATGACGCCGGACTGTCGGTCGCCGAGATCGCGGACCGCGTCGGGCTGTCATCCAGCCCCTGCTGGCGGCGCATCAAGCGGCTTGAGGACGCGGGCGTCATCCAGCGCCGTGTGACCATCCTGGACCGCGAGAAGCTGGGCCTCGGCTTCGAGGTGTACTGCACGGTCAAGCTCTCGCTGCCGACCCGGGACAACCTCGACTCCTTCGAACACGCCATCGGCAAGCTGGCCGAGGTGGTGCAGTGCGCCACGGTCACCGGCGCCGCGGACTATGAGCTGCGGGTCGTCACCCGTGACATGCACGCCTTCGACGACTTCCTGCGCGAAAAGATCCTGTCCCTGGGCCTCGTCTCCAACATCGAAAGCCGGATCGTCATCCGCTCGGTCAAGAACACCACCGCCGCCCCGCTGGGCCTGGTCAGTCCGTACGTGAGCGCCCAGAGCTGATATTCCTCTCAGCTCCGCCCGCGCGATCGCGCCCGCAGCGAGCGTAGCTTCCTTAGACCGGATTGACGGCGGGGGCCGCCTCTCCCACCGTTCGCGGAAGGGACGAGCGTTTAGCGGAGACCAAATGATCGACCTCCTCATCGACCAGCGGCGCAAGGACCTCGGCGGCTTCGAGGTCGGGCGCGTGCTGCCGTACGCCCAGCGCCGGATGGTCGGGCCGTTCGTGTTCTTCGACCACATGGGGCCGGTGGAGTTCCAGGCGGGCTTCGGGCGCAACGTCGACGTTCGGCCGCATCCGCACATCGGCCTGTCGACCGTGACCTACCTGTTCGACGGCCATATCACCCACCGCGACAGTGTCGGCGCGGTCCAGGAGATCAACCCGGGCGAGGTCAACTGGATGACCGCCGGCAAGGGCATCACCCATTCCGAGCGCTTCGAGAC
>DASVNS010000033.1:0-5993 GCA_036383735.1 Phenylobacterium sp.
GGAGCGGCCGCCCACAGGGCAGGACCGCTGGAGGATCATGACTGTGAAGTTCAATTCCATGCGGGAACGCCTGCTGGCGTCTTCAATGATTTGTGGCGCGGCCCTGCTGGGTCTTACGTCGCAAGCTTCGGCGCAAACAGCTGAGGCCGAAGTGTCCGAGGTGGTGGTGACCGGGACCCGCATCCCGTCGCCGAACCTGGAAAGCGTCAGCCCGGTCCAGGTTGTGGGCGCGCAGGACGTCCTCCTGGGCGGACGCCCGGAGACCGCGGAAGTGCTGTACCAGCTGCCGCAGGTCTCACAGAACAGCCAGATCGGACTGTCGTCCCAATCGAACCCACTCTCCGGTCCAGGAGGCGTGGCCACCGTCGACCTGCGTGGCCTCGGCCCGCAGCGCACCCTCATCCTTGTCGACGGTCGTCGACTCGGTATCGGCGACCCGGACACCGGTGACCCGAACCCCGCGCCCGACCTGAACCAGATCCCGTCACAGCTGATCGAGCGCGTGGACGTGCTGACCGGCGGCGCCTCGGCGGTCTACGGCTCGGACGCCATCGCGGGGGTCGTGAACTTCATCATGAAGCGCAACTTCGAGGGTGTGCAGATCGACGCGCAATGGGGCGTCAACCAGCACAACCAGCACAACGAGCTGATGCAGGGATTGCTGCGCAACAACGCGCCGCCGATCAACGTCCCCAAGAACGCCTGGGACGGCAAGTCTCGCGATGTCAGCATCATCCTCGGGATGAATGCACCCGACGGTCGCGGCAACGTCACGGGCTACTTCACCTATCATGACCAGGATCCCATCACCCAGGGCAAGCGCGATTGGTCAGCCTGCCAGGTGACGGCGAGCGCGGCCGGCGTGCCGCGGTGCAACGGCTCCAGCAACTCGAACCTCTTCTATCTCTCTAGCGGCCTGGGTAATCAGTTCGCGGTCGTCGGAAACGAGTTCGCACTCTATAATCCGAACGCCAATACCACGCCGGTGCCACGCTTCAATTCGAACGAGTACGCATATCTGCTCCAACAGAGCACGCGTTACACCGCGGGCTTCTTCGCCAACTACGAGGTGAGCAAGCATCTGGAGTTCTACGGCGACTTCGGGTTCATGGACACGCGCACCAACGTCCAGATCGCCCCCACCGGCCTGTTCCAAGGCAGCGGCGTGACCGCGAGCGGCGGCTTCGAAGTCAACTGCAACAACCCGTTCCTCAGCGCCCAGCAACGCGGGGCGATCGGCTGCACCGCCGACGAAATCACCACGGGCGCCACCAAGGATCTCTACATTGGCCGGCGTAACATCGAAGGCGGCGGTCGCAACGCCTACTTCCAGCACCAGAATTATCGCGCGGTGTTCGGCGCCCGAGGCGAAATCACCGGTTCGTGGAAGTATGACCTCTATGGGTCCTATTATTATACGAGCCTGTATTCGGCGTCCGAGAATTACCTGAGCCTGCAGGGTATCCAGAACGGGCTTCTGGTGACCCAGGGCGCGAACGGCCCCGAATGCATCTCGGGCGGCGCCTGCGTGCCCTACAACATCTTCCAGCAAGGCGGCGTCACGCCTGCGGCGCTTGACTACCTGGATGTCCGCGGCACCGCGCGCGGCACGATCGCCGAGCGGGTCATCGAAGGCGTCGTCACCGGTGACCTCGGCGACTACGGCGTGAAGTCGCCCTATGCCGACGATGGCGTGGGGCTGGCGTTTGGCTTCCACCATCGCCGCGACCACCTGGAGTACGCGCCGGACGTGGCCCTGCTGAGCGGCGATCTCTCCGGCGCCGGCGGCGCTTCCACCAACATCGACAACAGCCTGCGAGTCTTCGAGGGCTTCGCCGAGGCGCGCATCCCGCTGGTCCAGGGCAAGTCGTTCTTCGAGGACCTGACGGCTGAAGTGGGTGGCCGCTATTCGGACTATGCGACGGGAATCCAGGCCAAGACCTGGAAGGCTGGCCTCCAATGGTCTCCGACCCGCGACATCCGGTTCCGCGGCTCCTACCAGAAGGCGATCCGCGCGCCGAGCATCCTGGAGCTCTACACGCCGCAGACGGTCACCAACACCAGTCAGGTGTCGGAAGACCCCTGCGCCCAGAACGCCTCGAACCCGGCAACCCTGGAGCAGTGCCAGCGGACCGGTATCACGCCGGCCCAATATGGCGTCATCCCGCAGTGCCCGGCCGGCCAGTGCGCCGTGCTGACGGGGGGGAACGCGACCCTGGTGCCGGAAACGGCCAAGACGTTCACCGTGGGCTTCACCACGACGCCGTCCTTCCTTCCGGGCTTCACGGCCAGCGTCGACTATTATCGGATCAAGCTGACCAAGGTGATCGACAACATTCCGCTCGGCGTGATCCTCGACCGCTGCCTGACCAGCGGCGAGCAGGAGTTCTGCAGCCAGATCGTGCGGGCCTCGAACGGCACGCTGTTCGGCACCAGCCAGGCGGCGGGCGGCTACATCAGCGGCACGAACGTCAATATCGGCGCTCGCAAGACGGAAGGCATCGACGTGCAGGCCACCTATCGGCTGCCGCTGGAAGCCTGGGGCGTCGACAGTTGGGGCGGCATCAGCTTCAACCTGGCGGGCTCGTATCTGCTCAAAGCCTCCACGATCCCGCTTCCTGGCGACCCGGCCTACGACTGCGTCAGCCTCTACGGCCCGCAGTGCGAGACGATCAATCCCCGTTGGCGCCACACGCTGCGCGTCAACTGGACGACCCCCTGGGACGCGACCCTGTCGCTGGCATGGCGCTACATCGGCGAGGCGAAGCTCGAAACCGACACCAACGAGCCGACCATCGGCACGGGCGGGGTCGATGCCTTCAACCACACGCTGCCGGAGCGCAGCTATATCGACATCTCCGGTCAGTGGCGCGTCAGCGACATGTTCAGCCTGCGCGCCGGGGTGAACAACGTGTTCGACCAGGATCCGCCGCTCGTGAAGTTCACGATCAACGGCACGGGTCTGCCGAACAGCTATCCGACGTACGACCTGCTCGGCCGTCACCTGTTCATCGGCTTCACCGCGAACTTCTAACCGCGGTCCTGGTCTGAGCTGTTGCTGGGCGGCGGGGTGACCCGCCGCCCTTATTCGTCCCTGTGGACCTTCACGGCGGCCTGGCCGTCCACGTTCATCAGGAAGCTGCCCAGCGCCCCCTTGCGGATGCTGACCTTGGAGCCTGGACGCGGTGGGCGTGTGAAGAATCCGTCGATCTGGCGCCACACCGCTCCGTCCTCCAGCGACATGATCGAGCGACCGGAGGGGTTGGTGCGGACACCGCGGACGACACCCTCGTAGCGACTGGCCTCAGCGGGCGAGAGGGCGCGGGTCAGCACGCTGAGGCTGGGCACGTGCAAGCCGAAGGCCTCGCGGCTGGCGCTGGCGGCCTGGGCCTTGCCGATGACCACGATCTCGCCGCTTGCCTCGGCGGTCTCCATCTCGCGCGTGGCCCCGTCGAAGCAGGCGAGGCGAGCCGTGGCGTCGGCGAGCTTGCGGCAGGCGAGCACCGCCTCGAACGGCTGCGCCCGACCGGGCGTCGGCGCCTCATCCGCCGCCGCAGCAGCGGAACCGCCGGCTGCGCTCCAGCAGAGCGCCAGGAGGGCGAAGGAGAGGCGGGCCGCAGGTGGCCTGCGTCGGTTGTGACCTTGCTTCATCGTCCTCACTCTCCCAACCAGATCGAAACGGCGCCAACACTGTATGGCGCCGCGCCGGGCGCGCCAGACCGGTGAGAGCCTGAATGACCTTGGACCGCCGATGCGCGCTGCAGACGCTCTTCGTGGGCGGCTTGGCGAGCGCGTGCGTGACGACGCCGCCGGTTCGCGAGCCGGTGGTCTCGATCAATCTCGCCGACCTGCCGCCGCCCCCGCCTGAAGGTTCCGCCACAAGGGTCGAGACCGCCTTCGATCAGGCGCGGCGGATGACGGTGCCGGTGCGGCTCGCCAAGCGTGGACCGTTCCAGTTCGTGGTCGACACCGGCGCCAACCGGACGGTGATCAGCATCGAGACCGCCGAGCAGTGCGGCTTGGCCAGCGACGGCATGGCGCGCGTGCACGGCATCGTCGGAACTCAGCCTGCTCCGCTCGTGAAGGCGCCCTTGCTGCGGGTGGGACAGGTGCAATCGGCCAACCTCAGCCTACCTGTGCTGCCCCGGGCCAGCTTGGGCGCCGACGGCCTCTTGGGCATCGACGTGCTCAGGAATCGCCGGATGCTACTGAACTTCCGTGGCAACACCTTTGAGATCGGTCCCTCCGGAACGGGGGCCACCGTTCATGCGCTGGGCGGCGCGGGCGGCACCCGGCTTCCCGACCCGTCACGTGGGATCGTGGTGCCGGCGCAGTACCGCTCGGGCCAGCTGGTGATCTTCGATGCGGACGTCGCGGGCGTGCCGGTGCGGGCCTTCCTGGACAGCGGCGCCCAGATCACTTGCGGGAACGAGGCCCTGCGCGACGTGCTGCTGCGGGTGCAGCCGGAGCTCGCCGGCCGGATGGTCATGACGCAGCTGATCAGCGCCACGGGCCAGTCCTCACCCGCCCAGCTTTCCCCCTTGCCGCGGCTGCGGCTGGGCGGCATTGGCATCAACAACATCCGGGCCGCTTTCGCCCCGCTGCACATCTTCCGCCTCTGGGAGCTGGACGACCGGCCGGCCATGCTCGTGGGCGTGGACGTGCTGCGACACTTCGACGAAGTCGCGCTGGATTTCGGCCGCCGCGAGGTCCTTTTCATCAGGACCCGTAACCGCGGGCCGCCGCCGCGCGCCTAGCGGATCGGCATCGGGGCCAGCACCGTCCCGCCGCCGCCGCTGCGCAGCTTGGCTTCGGCGACGCCGTCGAGGATCGACTGGGCGCGGGGGTCGCCGAACACCCAGGCCGCCGCCGCCAGGGACCGCGCCGATGAGGCCGAGATGCCGAGGGCGTTCTGCAGGGCGTCGAAGGCGCTCTCGCTGGGGGTCATCCGGCGAAGCGGCACGTCGCCTTCGAGCTTGGCGAGTTGCTTGGCCTTGTCCACCGCCTGGTAGAAGCCTCCGACCTCGTCGACCAGGCCCAGGCCCTTGGCTTGCGCGCCCGTCCAGACGCGGCCCTTGGCGATTTCGCGCACCCGCTCCGGCGCCAGCTTGCGGCCCGCCGCCACGCGGGTGACGAAGTTGCCGTAGATGCGGTCCATCCAGCCTGCGAACGCGGCGCGCTGGGTGGGGGTGAACGGCTGGCCCAGCCCGAAGGCGCCGGCATAGGAACTGCCCACGCCCGTGTCGCGCACATCGACGCCGAACTTGGCCAGCGCCGGGCCGACCGCGAACTTGCCGCCGAACACGCCGATCGAGCCGGTCAGGGTGGTGGGCTGGGCGACGATCGCCGAGGCCTCAGAACTGATCCAGTAGCCGCCGGACGCCGCATAGGTGCTCATCGAAACCACCACCGGCTTGCCCTTGGACTTGGCGTAGCGGATCGCATCCAGGATCTGCTCCGAGGCCGTGTCCGAGCCGCCCGGCGAATTGACCCGCAGGACGATGGCCTTGATCGAACCCGTCTTGGCGGCGCGCACGATGGCGTCCGAAAGATCGTCGGAATAGATGGTCTTGCCGCCGGTGAACGGGTTCGAGCCCTGGTCCTTGCCGGTCACGATCGGGCCCTCGGCCTCGATCAGGGCGATGGCGTCGCCCTTGGCGTTGCGGTCGCCGCGGCTGTCGGCGTAGTCGTCGAAGTCGACCGAGCGGGCGCCGTCGCCGGCCTTGTCCAGCAGCGCCTGCTCGGCCTCCCGCACCTGGCCGACATGGTCGATGAGCCCCAGTCCGATCGCGTCTTCGGCCAGGTAGGGCCCGGCCTCCAGCGTCTGGCGCAACGCCGCCGGATCGGCCTTGCGATCCGCCGCCGCGAAGGCGAGGTTCGACGCATAGATCGAGCCCATCCAGCTCAGCGTCGATTCCCGGTGGGCCGGCGTGTAGTCGGAATAGAGGTAGCCGTTGACCGCGTTCTTGTACTCGTAGCGCTGCTCGTACTGC
>DASVNS010000034.1:0-2137 GCA_036383735.1 Phenylobacterium sp.
CGCCAGCTGTTCGGCAAGGACGTGGTCATCGACATGTTCTGCTACCGGCGGTTCGGTCACAACGAGGGGGATGACCCCACGATGACCCAGCCGCTGATGTACGCGAAGATCAAGAACCACCCGTCGGTCCGCGATCTCTACAGCGCCCGTCTGGTGTCCGAGGGCGTCTGCACCCAGGCCGACGTGGACGGCTGGGTCGAGGAGTTCGACAAGTTCCTCGACGCCGAGTTCGAGTCCGGCAAGGCGTACAAGGCCAACAAGGCCGACTGGCTGGACGGCAAGTGGTCGGGCCTCAAGATGCCGAGCGGCGAAGAGCGCTTCGCCACCGGCGTGCCCAAGCAGAAGCTGCTGGACCTCGGCCGCAAGCTGACCACGGTTCCCGAGCGGGTCAGCCTGCACAAGACCGTCGAGCGCGTGATGGGCGCGCGCCGCGAAGCCATCGAGGCCGGGGCCGGCATCGACTGGTCCACCGGCGAGAGCCTGGCTTTCGCCAGCCTGCTGGATCAGGGCTACCCGGTGCGCCTGTCCGGCCAGGACAGCGTGCGCGGCACCTTCAGCCAGCGCCATTCCGGCCTCGTCGACCAGAAGACCGAGGAAGTCTACTTCCCGCTCCGCAACCTCGGGCCCAGCCAGGCTCACTTCGAGGTGCTGGACTCGGCCCTATCGGAAGAAGCGGTGCTGGGCTTCGAGTATGGCTTCTCGCTGACCGATCCCGACACCCTCACCATGTGGGAAGGCCAGTTCGGCGACTTCGTGAACGGCGCCCAGGTGGTGATCGACCAGTTCATCTCGTCCGGCGAACGCAAGTGGCTGCGGATGAGCGGCCTGGTGATGCTGCTGCCGCATGGCTACGAAGGCCAGGGACCGGAGCACTCGTCGGCGCGCCTGGAGCGCTTCCTGCAGCTCTGCGCCGAAGACAACATGCAGGTGGTCAACTGCACCACGCCGGCCAACTACTTCCACGCGCTGCGCCGCCAGTTGCTGCGGGAATTCCGCAAGCCGCTGATCGTCATGACGCCCAAGAGCCTGCTGCGCCACAAGCGCGCGGTGTCCGACATCGCCGACATGTCCGAAGGCACGGGTTTCCACCGCGTCATGATCGACGGCGCGGAAGCCGGCTGCGACGTGGGCGGTGTGACGCTGAAGCCGGACGCCGAGATCAACCGCGTCATCGTCTGCTCGGGCAAGGTCTACTTCGACCTGGTGGAGCAGCGGGCCAAGAGCGGTCGCGACGACGTCTACATCCTGCGCCTCGAACAGTTCTATCCCTGGCCGCTCAAGTCGCTCTCGGGCGAACTCAAGCGGTTCAAGAACGCCGAGCTGGTCTGGTGCCAGGAAGAACCCAAGAACATGGGCGGCTGGCAGTTCGTCGATCCGTGGCTTGAGTTGACCCTGGAGCGCATGAGCGTGAAGGCCAAGCGCGCCCGCTACGTCGGCCGCCCCGCCTCGGCCTCCACCGCCGCCGGCCTGATGAGCCGTCACCTGAAGGAACTCGAGTCGTTCCTGTCGGAAGCCTTCGCCTAGACCTTTCTCTTCCACTCCGCCCGCGTTCGCGACCCAAGGAGCCTACCCCCCAATGGCCGACATCATGACCCCCGCCCTCGGTGAGTCCGTCACCGAAGCCACGGTGGCGCGCTGGGCGAAGAAGGCCGGCGATGCGGTCCGCAAGGACGAGATCCTGGTGGAACTGGAAACCGACAAGGTGAGCCTGGAAGTGGCGGCGCCTTCGGACGGGGTGCTGGCCGAGATCACCGCCGAGGAAGGCGTCACCGTCGTGCCGGGCGGGTTGCTGGGCAGGATCAGCGAAGGCGCCGCTGCGGCGACGCCGAAGGCCAACGGGGCGAAGGCCGCCGCACCCTCGTCCACGCCGAGCTCGGCTCCGGTCCCCGACGCGTCGGCGTCCGGGGCCGCGCCGGTGCTCGCGCCCTCGGCGCAACGAGTGGCCGCAGAGAACGACCTGGACCCGGCCTCGATCTCAGGCACCGGCAAGGACGGCCGCGTGACCAAGGGCGATGCGCTCGCCGCGCTCGAGGCCCGCGGCAAGGCTCCGGCCCCCGCGCCGGCGCCCTCGGCCCCTCGTGCGGTCCACGACCGCGAGGAGCGGGTGAAGATGACCCGCCTGCGCCAGACCATCGCG
>DASVNS010000035.1:0-17214 GCA_036383735.1 Phenylobacterium sp.
ACGGCCAGCGCCACCTCGTCCGGGCCGTGCATCTTTGGCTTCACGACGTAGACGGAGCCCGCGGGGCTGTTGGCCTGGGCGCCCTTCAGGTCGTGCAGGGCGGCGGTGACGGTGATCAGGGCGTCGACGGCGGTCTCGAACACCGGCTCGCCGCCGAAGCGAACCATCTCGGTGGTCATGTGGTGACCGACGTTGCGGACCAGCAGCAGCGAGCGGCCGCGCAGGCTGACGTCTCCGCCGCCGGGCGCGGTGTAGACGCGGTCCGGCTCGAGCCGTCGGATCTCGGTCTTGCCGCCCTTCTGGAAGCTGGCTGACAGGTCGCCGCGCATCAGGCCGAGCCAGTTGCGGTAGACGCCGACCTTGTCCTCGGCGTCGACGGCGGCGACCGAGTCCTCGCAGTCCTGGATGGCGGTCAGGGCCGCCTCGACCAGGATGTCCGCCACGCCGGCCGGATCGCCCTTGCCGATGGTATGGCCGCGGTCGATCTGGATCTCGAGGTGTAAGCGGTTGTGCTTCAGCAGCACGGCGTCGGGCGTCGCGGCGGCGCCGCGATAGCCGCCGAACTGGGCGGGCGAAGACAGCCGCGCCTGGCGACCGTCCTTCATCGTCACGACCAGGTCGCCGCTCGCCACGGCGTAGGCGGTCGCCTCTGCGTGCGACCCGCCGTCGAGCGGCGCGACCCGGTCGAGCAAGGCCCGGCCGTAGGCGATGACCTTGGCCCCCCGGGCGGGGTCGTAGCCCTTGGTTCCCGTCGGCGGCTCCAGGGCGTCGGTGCCGTAGAGCGCATCGTAGAGGCTGCCCCAGCGGGCGTTGGCGGCGTTCAGCGCGTAGCGGCCGTTGGACACCGGCACCACCAGCTGCGGGCCTGCCGTCGTGGCGATCTCGGGATCGACGCCGCGGGTGCCGATCTGGAAGGCCCCAGGCTCGGGCAGCAGGTAGCCGATCTGGCGGAGGAAGGCTGTTTCCTCGGCCACGTTCACCGGCTGGCCGCGGCGGTCGCGCCAATAGCCGTCGATCAGCCCCTGGAGTTCGTCGCGCCGGCGCAGGAGTTCGAGGTTGCGCGGCGTGAAATCTGCGAGGATCGCCTCCAGCGCGCTCCAGAACGCCGGGGGCGCCACGCCCGTGTCCGGCAGCAGCTCGGTTTCCACGAAGGCGTGCAGGAGGTCATCGACGGCGAGGGTGTTGCTGATGTCCATCTTCGGTCTCGACAGGCTGGATCGACCCGCATCCCCGGGCGGCATGGCCTGAGGCATAGCAGGAAAAAAGAGGGCGGCCCGAGAGATCCCAGGCCGCCCCGTTCAGATGCGTGAACCTGAGCGCAGGTTAGGCGAACTGGTTCATCGTGTTGTGCGCGCCGCCCGCCTTCAGGGCCGCTTCGCCGGCGAAGTATTCCTTGTGGTCGTCGCCGATGTCCGAGCCCGACATGTTCTGGTGCCGGACGCAGGCGATGGCCTGGCGGATTTCTTCGCGTTGAACGCCCGCGACGTAGCCCAGCATGCCCTGCTTGCCGAAGTACTCCTTGGCCAGGTTGTCCGTGGACAGCGCGGCCGTGTGGTAGGTCGGCAGGGTGATCAGGTGGTGGAAGATGCCCGAGCGCTTGGCGCTGTCCGCCTGGAAGGTGCGGATGCGTTCGTCGGCCTCGGCCGCCAGCTCGGTGGCGTCGTAGTCGACGCTCATCAGGCCCGCGCGGTCATAGGACGAGACGTCCTTACCGGCCGCTTGCCACGCGTCGTAGACCTGCTGGCGGAAGTTGAGCGTCCAGTTGAACGACGGGCTGTTGTTGTAGGCCAGCTTGGCGTTGGGGATCACTTCGCGGATGCGGTCGACCATGCCCGCGATCTGTTCGATGTGCGGCTTTTCGGTTTCGATCCACAGCAGGTCGGCGCCGTTCTGCAGCGAGGTGATGCTGTCGAGGACGCAGCGGTCCTCGCCGGTGCCGGCGCGGAACTGGAACAGGTTCGAGGGCAGGCGCTTCGGACGCAGCAGCTTGCCGTTGCGGTTCAGGACCACGTCGCCGTTCTTCATGTCGGCGGGCGAGATCTCTTCGCAGTCGAGGAAGCTGTTGTACTGGTCGCCGATGTCGCCCGGTTGATGGCTGACGGCGATCTGCTTGGTCAGGCCGGCGCCCAGGCTGTCGGTGCGGGTGACGATGACGCCGTTGTCGACGCCCATCTCGAGGAAGGCGTAGCGGCAGGCGCGGACCTTCGCGAGGAAGTCCTCATGCGGAACCGTGACCTTGCCGTCCTGGTGGCCGCACTGCTTTTCGTCGGAGACCTGGTTTTCGATCTGCAGGGCGCAGGCGCCCGCTTCGATCATCTTCTTGGCCAGCAGATAGGTCGCCTCGGCGTTGCCGAAGCCGGCGTCGATGTCGGCGATGATCGGAACGACGTGGGTCTCGTAGTTGTCGATCGCGTCGACCAGCTTCTGTTCCTTGGCCTTGTCGCCGGCGGCGCGCGCGTCGTCGAGGTCGCGGAACAGCATGCCCAGCTCACGGGCGTCGGCCTGCTTCAGGAAGGTGTAGATTTCTTCGATCAGCGCCGGGACCGAAGTCTTCTCGTGCATCGACTGGTCCGGCAGCGGGCCGAACTCGGAACGAAGCGCGGCGACCATCCAGCCCGACAGGTAGATGTAGCGGCGCTTGGTCGTGCCGAAGTGCTTCTTGATCGAGATCAGCTTCTGCTGGGCGATGAAGCCGTGCCAGCAGCCCAGCGACTGGGTGTAGTTGGCCGGGTCGGCGTCATAGGCGGCCATGTCTTCGCGCATGATGCCGGCGGTGTACTTGGCGATTTCCAGGCCGGTCTTGAAGCGGTTCTGGAGGCGCATGCGGGCCACGGAGTCGGCGCTGATGCCATCCCACGTGCCGCCCTTGCTCTTGATGAGCTGGCTCATCTCGATGATGTGGTCCTGGTAGGCCATCTCGGGAAACCCCTTGTCTCGTGTTCGGTTGGTCGTGGGGTACCGAGCCGGCCGGCCGCTGTGGAGTCGCGCCGCGGTCTAGGTGTCAATCTTTACAAGATTTCTCTGTAATGTTGTAAGGTGTGACAAACAAGGACCCGAAATGGCAAGCGAACGACGCCTCTACGTGGGTCCCAGCCTGCGCCGGCTGCGGCGCGACCTGGGCCTCACCCAGTCCGATATGGCTGCCGACCTGGATGTGTCGGCCTCGTACATCGCGCTGCTTGAGCGCAACCACCGGCCGCTCAGCGCCGAGGTGCTCCTACGGCTCGCCCAGACCTACAAGCTCGACATGGCGGCGCTGGCCCGGCAGGGCGCGAACGACGACGTCGCACGGCTGCAGGCGGTGCTGAAGGACCCGATGTTTGCGGACATAGACCTGCCCTCGCTCGAAACCGCTGACGTCACCACCAACTTCCCGGGGATCACACAGGCGCTTCTGCGCCTTTATACGGCCTATCGCGAGGAACAGCTGGCGCTGGCCGATCGCGGCGTGGCTGCCGACGCGCCGGGCGCGGGGACGGCGGACGCCTCGGATCCGGTGGCGGAATCCCGCCGCTTCCTCGAGGCCCGGCGCAACAGCTTCCCCATCCTCGATGAGGCCGCCGAACGGCTGGCGCACTTGGTCGCCGAACACGAAGGGCTAACGCCGTACATCAAGGCTCGTCACAACCTGCGGGTTCGGCGCCTGCCACCCGAGGTGATGGTGGGTTCCACCCGCCGCCTGGATCACCATCGGCGCGAGGTCGTGCTGAGCGACGAGCTGGACAACGCCAGCCAGGCGTTCCAGCTGGCCCTGCAGCTCGCCTACCTGGAGCTGGGCGCCGAGATCGACGCCGTGGTCGCGCAGGCCAGCTTCACCACGGAAAGCGGAGAGCGGCTGACGCGCCGCGCCCTGGCCAGCTATGCGGCGGCGGCGATCCTGATGCCCTACACGCCCTTCGCCCGCGCGGTAGAGGCTCGCCACTATGACGTCGAGGCGCTGGGGCGGCAGTTCGGAACCAGCTTCGAACAGGTCGCTCACCGGCTGACCACCCTTCAGAAGCCGGGCCAGGAGCGTGTGCCGTTCTTCTTCATCCGGGTGGACGAGGCGGGGAACGTCTCGAAGCGGTTGGACGGCGCGGGATTCCCGTTCGCCCGGCATGGCGGCGGCTGCCCGCTCTGGAACGTGCACCACGCCTTCCGCACGCCGCGGCAGCTGGTGACGCAGTGGCTGGAACTGCCCGACGGTCAGCGCTTCTTCTCGATCGCCCGCACCGTCACGGCCGGCGGCGGGGGCTATGGCAAGCCCAAGGTCGAGCGCGCCATCGCCCTGGGCTGCGCAGCCGAGCACGCGGGCCGGCTCATCTATACCCGGGCGCAAGCCGTGGAGGCCCAGGTCGCCACCCCGATCGGCGTCACGTGCCGCCTCTGCCACCGCACGGAATGCACCGCCCGTTCCGCGCCGCCGATCGGTCGGGCGATCCTGCCTGACGACATCCGCCGGACCAGCGCGCCATTCGGATTCTCCGACAGCTGACCGCCGCCGCCCGACGGCAGCTAGGACGCGACCAGGATCACCTTGCCGACGTGGGCGCCGCCCTCCAGGTGGGCGTGCGCGGCCGCCGCCTCCTCGAGCGGGAACGTCGCATCGATCTGCGGCTTCAGCTTGCCGACCGCGATCCACGGCCAGACCACCCGCTCGATCTGGTCGGTCAGGCGCGCCTTCTCGTCCGCGTCGCGGGGGCGCAGGGTCGAGCCCGTGATGACGGCCCGCTTCTGCATGATGCGGAAGATCGGCACGTCCAGCTGCCCTCCGCCCAGGCTGGCGATGAATACGATGCGACCGCCCAAGTTCAGGGCGTCCAGGTTTTTCGACACATAGTCGCCGCCGACCATGTCGAGCACCACGTCGACCCCGCCCTCGCGCTTCGCCACCTCGGCGAAGTCCTCGGCGGTAACGTCGACGGCCACGTCGGCGCCGAGCGCCAGCGCGATCCTGGCCTTGTCGGCGCCGCGGCCGGTGGCGATCACCTTGGCGCCCGCCGCCTTGGCCATCTGGATGGCTGTGACGCCGATGCCGGAGGTGGCCCCATGCAGCAGCAGGGTCTCGCCCGCTTTCAACCCGCCGTGCTCGAAGACGTTGGCGTAGACGGTGAAGACGGTCTCCGGCAGGCCGGCGGCCTCCTCGAAACTTAGGCCCGCGGGCATCGGCAACGCATGCCGCGCGTCCGCCACGGCATATTCCGCATAGCCGCCGCCGCCGAGCAGCGCACAGACCTTGTCGCCCACCTGCCAGCGACCCGCCGCCCGGGCCACCACGCCGGCGACCTCGAGCCCCAGGGTCTCGGGCGCCCCCGGCGGCGGCGGATAGGCGCCCAGGCGCTGCAGGATGTCGGGCCGGTTCACCCCCGCCGCGTGCACCTTGATCAGCAACTGGCCGGGACCGGGTTGCGGGATAGGGGCGCGGACCGCTTTCAGCGCCGAGGCCGGCCCCTTGCCGCCTTCGATGGCGATGGCGTTCATGGTCTCGGCTTCGATCGGGCTGGTCATGATCCGTCCTGAACTTGCGCAAATCGGGCGCGAGAGTTCAGATAGCCGTCCCGTTGAGGGACGCAATGGAGGGTTCGAAGATGGATGAACCTGCTGACGTCCGACTAGGGCGCGGCCAGCGGCTGCTGGAGGCGGTCCGCGAGGACCTGGACCTCTATGCCGTTTCCGAGCTGGAGGAGCGCCTTGAAGTCCTCGAGACGGAGGCCCGCCGGGTGAGGGCGCAGATCGACAAGAAGCGATCGGGCCGCGCCGCGGCGGACGCGCTCTTTTCGCGCCCCGCGGATTGACCGGCTGGCATGGGCGTTGCACGGCGACGATGCGCCGCGACGTTTCGTTCAGCGCCTGGAAACCCCGAACCGGTATAGAGTCCGCCCGATGCAGGATACCCAAAGCCCCGACTGGCGCGACGACGTGATCCAGGACTTCGCCCGTTCCGAACTGTTCGAGCGTACGTTCCAGGAAGGCATGGAACTGGTGGAGCAGACCGCCAGCTATCTGGACGGCGAGGGCCGGCAGGAATCCAAGCTGCTTTCGCGCAACGCGGCCCTGGCTTACGCGGCCGAGAGCATGCGGCTGACGACGCGGCTGATGCAGGTGGCGTCCTGGCTGCTGGTCCAACGCGCCGTGCGTGAAGGCGACATGGCCCCCGCCGCGGCGTGCGAAGACCGCTATCGCCTGAACGCCGAGGGCGTATCGCGCGCCGAAGCGGAGGCCGCGCACAACGAGCTTCCCCGCGGCCTGACCGGCCTGGCCGACCGCGCGGAGCGCCTGTACGAACGCGTCCGTCATCTGGACAAGCGCATGTACCTGGAAAGCCAGACGGCCGAGCCGTCCAACCCGGTGCTGGGCCAGATGGACCGCCTGAAGAGCGCCTTCGGCGGCTAGCTCGGCAGACGACTTCTTCCGTCGGGAGGACGGCCGGCGCCGTAGGCGCCGCCGAAAGAACAGGACGACCGCCAAGCACACCAAGATCACCAAGGGGCCTGCGCCGAGCGCCGGCGGCGGCGGATGGCTGGGCGTCCTTGGCGGTCTTGGCGGCTTGGTGTCGAAATTGGGCGCCTGCGGCGCGGAGCCGGTCAGGCCGGGTCCAGGCCCGAAGCCTCGAACTCCGCGTCGATCCCAGGACCTTGACTGTCCTGGGAGTGCCCCAAACCGTCGAATCCCCCTGTGCAGCGGTACTAGGCTCGTCAGCCTTGCGACAGCTCGCCCATGGCGCTCTGCAGATAGTTCTGATCGCCCAGGCTCTTCAGGAGCGACAGCTGGGTTTCCAGGAAGTCGATGTGCTCCTCGGTGTCGCTGAGGATCTCGGTCAGGATCTCGCGTGAGACGAAGTCTGCCGACGCCTCGCACAGCTTGATCCCCTCGATCAGCGTCACGCGCCCGCCGGTTTCGACCCCGAGGTCGGCCCTCATACCCTCGCCCACGGACTCTCCAATCGAGAGCTTGTGCAGGTCCTGCAGGTTCGGCAGGCCATCGAGGAAGAGGATGCGCTTGATGAGCTTGTCGGCGTGCTTCATCTCGCCGATCGACTCTTCGTAGGTGATCTTGCCGAGACGCGCGAAGCCCCAGTTTTCGTACATCCGGGCGTGCAGGTAATACTGATTCACCGCGGTCAGCTCATTGGTGAGGACCGCGTTCAACAGCTTGATGATCGCCTTGTCGCCTTGCACCACGAAATCTCCACTCGCCTGAACGGCATGGGAATGCCTGCCGGCGGCGCGCGGGTCAAAGCTTATGTCTGCAAGTGATTTGCGGTTGCCGAGAAACTTGCAGGCTTGTCCGCGTACGCGTCTCGCCGCTTGGCCGAAGGCCTATTCGGCGGCGAACCTGAGGGCTTCACGTTCTTCGTCCAGCATCTTGCGCATGTCGCAGACGCAGCGGGCGCACTGGGGGTTGGAACCGCAGGCCTTGAAGATCTGGGCGGGCCGGCTGGCGCCTGCGGCGATGGCCGCGCGGACTTCGCGCTCACGGATGCCGTTGCAGTTACAGACGTACATGGGCGCCCAGGCCGCTCCTTGCTGACCCTCCTGATCTAGCGCGTTGCGACTAAGTTTGCAAGTCATTCGCAAAGGATGACGCGCAGGATCAAGGCTGCGGCAGCATGCCGCAGCGACCAAATGGTGCAGCTTGGACGTTTTAGGCGCTGGGATATGCCCACGCTCCAGACAACCTGGAGGCGACGCCAGGGGACGGCGATGGACCTTGATGCGCTGATACTGTCGCGACTGCAGTTCGCGTTCACCATCGCGTTCCACATCGTCTTCCCCAGCTTCACGATCGGCCTGGCGAGCTATCTGGCGGTGGTCGAGGGCCTGTGGCTGGTCACCAGGAACGAGGCGTTCAAGACGCTCTACCTGTTCTGGGTGAAGATCTTCGCGATCTCGTTCGGCATGGGCGTCGTCTCCGGCGTCGTGCTGAGCTACCAGCTGGGGACCAACTGGAGCGTCTTTTCCACCGTCGCCTCGCCGGTGATCGGACCGCTGCTGGCGTTCGAGGTGCTGACCGCCTTCTTCCTTGAGGCCTCGTTCCTGGGCGTGATGCTGTTCGGCTGGAAACGCGTGGGGCCGGGCCTCCACTTCAGCGCCACGGCGCTGGTGGCTGTGGGCACGCTGATCTCCGCCTTCTGGATCGTCTCGGCCAATAGCTGGATGCAGCACCCCACCGGATTCACCACCCTGTCGGACGGTACGCTGCGGGCGGTCGACTGGTGGCAGGTGATCTTCTCGCCGACCTTCCCGGAGCGGTTCGCCCACATGGTCCTGGCGGCCTACCTCACCACCGCGCTGGTCGTCGGCGCGGCCTCGGCCTGGCGGCTCCTGCGTCACGGGCCGCTGGAGGAAGAGGCCGCCTGCCTCGCGCTCCGCATGGCCATCGGCATGTTCGCCATCGTCGCGCCGCTGCAGCTGGTGGCGGGCGACCTCTCGGGCAAGGAGGTGATGCGCGTGCAGCCGGCCAAGCTCGCCGCCATCGAGGCGTTCTGGGAGACGCGGACAGAGCAGCCGTTCCACATCGCCGCCTGGCCCGACCGCGCCGTCGAGGGCAACCGATTCGAGATCTCGGTCCCCAAGCTGGGCAGCCTGATCACGGCCGGCAGCACCGCGGCGGAGGTGAAAGGGCTGAAGGCTTTCGCGCCGGCGGACCGGCCGCCGGTGTTCATCGTGTTCTGGGCGTTCCGGGTGATGGTCGGCCTGGGGATCCTGATGATCGGCCTCGGCGCCTGGGGCGCGTGGCTTCTGTGGCGCACCCGGGGCCCCGAATACAGCCGGCCCTTCCTGTGGGCCGCGGTGGCCATGGGGCCGGCGGGCTTCCTGGCGGTGATCGCCGGCTGGGTCGTGGCCGAGGTCGGACGCCAGCCGTATGTCATCTACGGCGTGCTGCGCACCGCCAACGCGGTCTCTCCCGTGGGCGCGGGCCAGGTCTCCGCCTCGTTGCTGGCCTTCATGGTCGTCTATGCGGCGATCTTCAGCGTGGGGGTGCTCTACATCCTGCGCCTGATCGCCCAAGGCCCGGAGCTGCCGCCCCGCGATATGGACGAGCCGCCGGGCAATCCGCTCGCCGCTGGCGCGCGGGAGGGCGCACGATGAGCCTCGACCTGCCGCTGGTCTGGGCCGGGATCATCGCCACCGCGGTGCTGCTCTATGTGCTGCTCGATGGCTTCGACCTGGGGATCGGCATCCTGTTCCCATTCGCGGCCTCGCCCCGGGAGCGCGACACGATGATGGAGTCGATCGCCCCCGTCTGGGATGGCAACGAGACGTGGCTGGTGCTGGGCGGCGGCGGGCTGTTCGCCGCCTTCCCATTCGCCTATGGCGCGCTGATGCCGGCGCTCTACCTGCCGATCATCCTGATGCTGCTGGCGCTGATCCTGCGCGGTGTCGCCTTCGAGTTCCGTCACCATGGCAGGGCGCGCGGCAAGGCGTTCTGGACCGCCGCCTTTGCCGCAGGCTCGGTCGCGGCGACCCTGGCGCAAGGTCTGGTGCTGGGCGGCTTCATCCAGGGGGTGACCCTCCGCGACCGCGCCTTCGCCGGCGGGCCCTTCGATTGGCTGACGCCCTACAGCCTGCTCGTGGCGCTTGGCCTGCTGGCCGGCTACGCCCTGCTGGGGTCGACTTACCTGATCTGGCGCACCGCTGGCGAACTGCAGGTCCGCGCCCGCCGCTGGGCCTGGATCGCGGCCGGGGCGACGGCCGCCCTGCTGGCGGTGGTCAGCGTCGCGACGCTGTTCGTGCATCCGCGCATCGCCGTGCGCTGGGGTTTCGAGAACGGCGCCTTCGACCTGGCCACGCTCGCGCCGCTCTTGCCGATCCCGCTGGTTGGCCTGGTCGGCCTCGGCGTGGTGGTCCTGGGCATCCGCCGCGCCCACCACGCCACGTCGCTGATCGGCGCCTACCTCGTGTTCCTGTCCGGCTACACAGGCTTGGCTGTCGGCTTCTTCCCCAACATCGTCCCCTACGACATGGACTTCCGCCAGGCCGCCAACCCGGACAACACGCTGGGCCTGATGCTGGTCGGCGTGGCGCTGCTGCTGCCTGCGATCCTGGGTTATACCGTCTGGGTCTACTGGCTGTTTCGCGGCAAGGTAGGAGGCGATGCGGGCTATCATTGAACCTCCGCCCCGGCCCGGCGAGGCCCTGCCGCCGCTCTGGAAGCGGCTGACCTGGTTCGCAGGGCTGTCGATCACCGGCGCGCTCTCCTGCGCGGCCATCGCCTACGCGTTGAAGATGCTGCTGCGCTGAGGGCGCGGATGTGTATGTAGGGCCATGGCCCTACCGCTCTGCCGCCTCTACCTGATCACGCCGCCCCGCCTGGACGATCTGGCCGGGTTCGGTCGCATCCTGGCCCAGGCGCTCGGCGCCGGCGACGTGGCGGCCCTGCAGGTCCGACTGAAGGACACGCCCGACGAAGTGGTCTCCGCGGCGGTCGATGTACTGATGCCCATCGCTGCGGCGCGCGAGGTGGCGGTGATCCTCAACGACCGGCCCGACCTGGCCGCGCGTCTCGGCTGCGACGGCGTGCACGTGGGCCAGTCGGACGCCTCCTACGCCGAGGCGCGCCGGCTCATGGGCAAGGACCGCATGGTGGGCGTCACCTGCCACGATAGCCGCCACCTGGCCATGGAGGCCGCCGAGGCCGGGGCCGACTATGTGGCTTTCGGGGCCTTTTTCCCGACGACCACCAAGGAGGCGCCCGCCCATGCGGAGCCCGACCTTCTGACCATCTGGCAGGAGACGATGGAGGTTCCCTGCGTCGCCATCGGCGGGATCACCGTCGAAAACGCCCGTGGCCTGGCCGCGGCGGGAGCCGACTTCCTGGCGCTCTCCGCGGGGGTCTGGGGCCATGCCGACGGCGCCGCGGCGGCGGTGAAGGCGCTCAACGGCGAGATCGCCGCAGGGCTGGGCGACCGGGCGTAGGCGCCCATGCCCTCCGACTCTCCTTGCTTTCACACCGGCCCGACACTAGGTTCCGCGCCCTCTCTTCCGGCCGAGATCTTTTGACACCGTGAGCACCCAATCCGCCCTCCTGAAGGTGATGAGCGACGCTGCGCGCAAGGCCGCGCGCGGCTTGAATCGCGATTTTGGCGAGCTTGCCGAGTTGCAGGTGGCCAAGAAGGCCCCCGCCGATTTCGTGTCGGCCGCCGACCTCAAGGCGGAGCAGGTGATCTTCGAGGCGCTGTCCAAGGCCCGGCCCGGCTACAGCTTCCACGGTGAGGAACGGGGCCTGATCGAGGGCACGGACAAGACCCACACCTGGCTTGTCGACCCGCTGGACGGCACCACCAACTTCCTGCACGCCATCCCCCACTTCGCCATCAACATCGCGCTGCAGCGCGACGGCGCCGTGGTGGCGGCGGTGACCTACAACCCGATCACCAACGAGCTGTTCTGGGCCGAGAAGGGCAAGGGTTGCTTCGTCAACGACCACCGGCTGCGGGTGGCGGCGCGGCAGCGGATGGACGAGGCGGTGCTGGCCACCGGAATTCCCTTCCTGGGCCACGGCCAGCACGCGAAGTTCCTGAAGGAACTGCACCAGATCAGCCAGCGCGTGGCCGGCGTGCGCCGCTTCGGCTCGGCGGCGCTGGACATGGCGTGGGTCGCGGCCGGCCGCTACGACGGCTATTGGGAACGTGACCTCAAGCCCTGGGACCTGGCCGCCGGCATGCTTCTGGTCAGCGAGGCGGGCGGCAAGGTGACCGACGCCGAGGGCGGAGACGCCGTGCTGGGCACGGGGTCGGTGGTGGCCGCGAACCTGGAGCTGCACCCGCAGATCCTCGGACGCCTGGACGCCGCGAAGTAGGGCTACGCCGCCTCGAACTGTAGCGCCGCGAGCCGGGCGTAGAGGCCGTTCTTCGCCACCAGCTCGTTGTGGGTCCCTTCTTCCACCACCCGGCCATCGTCCATGACCACGATGCGGTCGGCCTTGAGCACGGTGGCGAGGCGGTGGGCGATCACCAAGGTGGTGTGGCCCTTCATAGCCTCGTCCAGCGCCCGCTGGACCAGGTGCTCGTTCTCGGCGTCCAGGGCGCTGGTGGCCTCGTCCAGCAGCAGGACCGGGGCCTCGCGGACCAGGGCGCGGGCGATCGCCAGGCGCTGCCGCTGACCGCCTGACAACGTGCGGGCGCGGTCGCCGACGGGGGTCTCCAGACCCTCCGGCAAGGCGGCGAGGAAACCTTCCGCCTGGGCGGCCCGCACAGCGGACCGCACCTCCAGGTCGCTGGCGCCGTCGCGGCCGAAACGGACGTTCTCGGCGGCGGAGCCCGAGAACAACGGGCTCTCCTGGGCCACCAGGGCCATCCGGGCCCGCACCTGCGCCGGATCGGCGTGGCGCAGGTCGACGCCATCCAGCAGCACGCGGCCGGCATCCGGGTCGTAGAAGCGCAACAGCAGTCGGAACACCGTGCTCTTGCCGGCGCCGGACGGACCCACGAGCGCCACCCGCTCGCCCGGCCGAACCGTCAACGAGAAGCCCTTCAGCGCCGGAAGCTCCGGCCGTCCCGGATAGGCGAAGGTGACGTTCTCGAACGCCATCTCGCCGCGCGGCGGAACCGGCAGCGGCGTCACCGTGGGCGGCGCGGCCACGCCAGGGCGAGCGTCCAGCAACTCGCCCACCCGCTCCATGGCGCCGGCGGCCTTCTGCACGTCGCCCCAGGTCTCGCTGAGCGCGCTGACCGAGCCGGCGGCCATCACCGAGAGAAAGGCGAACTGGAACAGCGCGCCCCAGGAGATGTCGCCCCGCAGGCCGGCATGCACGCCCAGCCAGAACACGCCCACGATGCCGCCGAACACGAGCACGATGACCGCCGCGGTCATGGCCGCCCGGGTCGTGATCCGTCGCATCTGGGCGTGGAACGCCTGCTCCACGGCCCCGCCGAACCGGTCTGCCGCCGCCCGCTCGCGCCCGAAGGCCTGGACGGTCTCCAGCGCATCGAGGCTTTCGCCGGCCGAACCCACAGCGTCGGCGAAGCGGTCCTGGGCGGCGGCGGTCAGCTTGCGCACCCGGCGGCCGAACAGGAACAGCGGCGCCAACACGAACGGGAAGGTCAGCAGCACCAGGCTGGTCAGGTGCGGGCTCACGAACATCAGCAGGACCAGCGCGCCGACCAGGGTGAGCAGATTGCGCAATGCGACGGACACCGAGGTCGCCAGCAGGTTCTCGACGATGCCGATGTCGGTGGTCAGGCGCGACAGCACCTCTCCCGTGCGGGTCTGCAGGAAGAAGGCCGGGTCCAGGGTCAGGATATGGCCGTAGGTGGCCTTGCGCAGGTCGGCGACAACGCGCTCGCCCAGGCTGGTGATGAAATAGAAGCGCAGCGCGGTGGCGATCGCCAGGATCCCGGCCACCGCCCCCACGATCAGGAACCGGCGGTCGACGGTGGCGGCGTCCAGCCCCGGCTTGGTGAGGTTATCGACCACCAGCCGGATCGCGCTCGACATGCCCAGGGTCGAGCCCGTCGACAGCACCAGGAAGAACAGCGACGCCAACGCGCGGCCCCAATGGGCCACCAGGAATGGCCGAAGCCGCTGCAGGGCGCCCAGGTTGCGGCTGCGGCCGCGCTTGGTCGCCCCCTCGGCCAGGCTCTGAGCGAGCGCCTGGCCGGCGCTGGGCCGGCCGGCCACCCGGGATCCAGATACGGAAGACTCCCGCCCCGGCTCGCTCATAGTCTCGCACCTTGCATTTGCCGGCGCGTTTCTCTATACGCGCGGCTTCCTTTTCGCCCGCCCTACAGGCGGCCGGCCATGTGGCCGCTCCAATACGTCAGGCGCCCGTTCGATGAAACAAGACACTCACCCCGACTACCACTTCATCACCGTGGTGATGACCGACGGCGCCTCCTATCAGACGCGTTCCACCTACGGGAAGGAAGGCGACACGCTGAACCTCGACATCGATCCGAAGACCCACCCGGCGTGGACCGGCGGCGGCCACCAGATGCTCGACCGCGGCGGTCGCGTGTCGCGCTTCAACGCCAAGTTCGGCGCCTTCACGCGCAAATAGGCGTCGGCGACCTGCAGAATTAAAGACGCCGCGAAGGGGTGACCTTCGCGGCGTTTTTCGTTTTGGCGTCTCGCCTGGAGGGGCGACGGCCGCAGGTCGACGTGGGCGCGCGCCTACGCTTCGTCGTCGTCCCGCCCGCGGCGCGAGGCCTGCCGCCGCGCCTCGCGGGACTTTTGTTCTTCCCAGTAAGCCATGCCTTCGTCGGGCTTGAACATGGTGCGGGGCGCACCGGCCTTGCTGGAGACCGCGAAGACGTTGCCCTTGGGGTCGTAGAGCAGCTTGTCGCCGTTGTTGCGGGTCAGCGTCAGCGTGCCCTTGGGTGGGTTCGAGACGAAGCTGTGGGCCTTTTCCACGAACTCATCGACGCTGTCCGCGCCGAACGTCCGCCCGTTGCGGTCGAAGGCGCGCTGGGCGTTCTGCTGGGCCGAGAACTTGCGGCTGGCCGACCACATCGGCTTGCCATCCACCTCGGGGACCGGGTCGCGGCGATGATCCTCGCCCGAGGCGCCGTCCGACCGGAACGTCGCATCCGACGACGCGTCATCGGCGGCCGCCGCCATCCGGGTTCCTGCAGCCTGCTTCTGGGCCACGGCGGAGGGGCCGTTGTCGCAAGCCGTCAACAGCAGCGCGGCGCCCGCAAACAGCAGAACAATCTTCGATTTAGCCATCCCGCTTCCCATCCTACGGTCGAGTTGGAACAAAGAAAGAACACAAGCGGAGGCGTTTGTCGAGTCCCTCCAGATGACCTAAATCGGAGCTCTCTTTGGCGGGGTGTCGGACGTTGGCCGAGCAGCGGGTTCTCCTTATCGTGGGCGGCGGCATCGCCGCCTACAAGGCGCTGGAGCTCACCCGGCTCCTGCGCAAGGCGCACATCGCGGTGCGGCCGATCCTGACCAAGGCGGGGGCGGAGTTCGTCACCCCGCTCAGCCTCTCGGCCCTGGCGGAGGACAAGGTCTATGCCGAACTCTTCAGCCTCACCGACGAAGCCGAGATGGGCCACATCGAACTCAGCCGCTCGGCGGACCTCGTCGTGGTGGCGCCCGCCACGGCGGACCTGATGGCCAAGGCCGCGCACGGCCACGCCAACGACCTGGCCTCGACGGCGCTCCTGGCCACCGACAAGCCCGTGCTGATGGCGCCCGCCATGAACGTAAGGATGTGGGAGCACCCGGCCACCCGGCGCAACTTCGAGCAGTTGAAGGCGGACGGCGTGCTGTTCGTCGGCCCCGACGAGGGCGCCATGGCCTGCGGCGAGTACGGGCCGGGGCGGATGGCCGAGCCGCCCGCGATCTTCGACGCCATCCTCACGGCCCTCGCGGGCGCGGCGGCGCGGCCGTTGGCCGGCAAGCGTGCGATCGTCACGGCGGGGCCGACGGCTGAACCGCTGGACCCGGTGCGGTTCATCAGCAACCGTTCGTCGGGCAAACAGGGGTATGCCATCGCCGGCGCGCTCGCGGCCCTGGGCGCGGAGGTCACCCTGGTCAGCGGCCCGACCGCCCTGACCGCACCGCCCGGCGTCAAGCGCGTGGAGGTCGAAACCGCCCGCGAGATGCTGGCCGCCTCCGAAGCCGCCCTGCCCGCCGATGTCGCCGTCTGTGTGGCCGCGGTGGCCGACTGGCGGCCCGACACGGTCGGCGCCGGCAAGATCAAGAAAGGCGTAAGCGGTCCGCCGACCATCGACCTGGTCGAGAACCCCGACATCCTGGCGGCCCTGTCCAAGGGCGGCGCGCGGCCCCGCCTGGTGATCGGCTTCGCGGCCGAGACCGACGATGTCGAGGCTCATGCGCAAGCCAAGCTGGAGCGCAAGGGCTGCGACTGGATCGTCGCCAACGACGTCAGCGTCGAGGGCGTGATGGGCGGCGACCTCAACGCCGTGGCCATAGTCTCCAGGCAGGGAATCGAGCGATGGGACCGCATGGCCAAGGGCGAGGTCGCCCGCAGGCTCGCCGCCCGCATCGCTGAGGAATTCTGAGTGTCCCCGACCGTCCCGATCCTGCGCCTGGCCCATGGCCGCGACATCCCGCTCCCGGCCTATGAGACGCCCCAGGCCGCAGGGATGGACCTGCGCGCCGCGGTGGCCGAGGGCGAGCCGATGGTGCTGCACCCGGGTGATCGGCACGCGGTTCCCACAGGGCTGGCCTTCGCCCTGCCCCCCGGCTTCGAGGCCCAGGTGCGGCCCCGTTCCGGCCTGGCGCTGAAGTCCGGCGTCACCTGCCTGAACACCCCCGGAACCATCGACGCCGACTATCGCGGCGAGGTGAAGGTGATCCTGATCAACCACGGCCCCGAGGCCTTCACGATCCGCCGCGGCGACCGGATCGCCCAGCTGGTGATCGCCCCGGTGGTGCAGGCCACGTGGGTCGAGACGGCCAGCCTGGACGAAACGGCCCGCGGCGCCGGCGGCTTCGGCTCCACCGGAGCGAGCTGAACAGGGGCTGGCTAAGCCGGCGTTGCGCGCGCACCCCCGCCTTGAGTCGCGACGCGGGCCGCCGCCAGGCGGGACCCGATGGCCGCAGCGGCTGCGAAGGCCGCGTCCGGATCGGCAGCCCGCATCTTGAGAATCGCGAGTTCTGCGCCCTCGGCGACCGGGATCTCCCGCTGCCCCGCGGCGATGCCGTCCAGAATGATCTTCGCGGCGGCGTCGGCCGGCATGCCGTTGTCGATGTTCGGGTCGGCCTGCATGTGCTGGCGGCCATCGCCGGAGAAGGCGTTCATGGCCACTTGGGTGGTGACCGAGCCCGGCGTGACGACGCTTACGCCGATGCCGTACGCCTCTTCGATCTCCGCGCGCAGGGCGTCGAAATAGCCGACGACCGCGTGTTTGGCGGAACAGTAGCCGGTGCGCAGGGGCACCCCCACCTTGCCGGCCACGGAACTGATCACCGACAGATGGCCCGAGCGCCGCTCGACCATGTGCGGCAGGACGAGTTGGGTCAGCCGTACCGGCGCGAAGTAGTCGATCTCCATGATCCGGCGATAGACCTCGAAGTCGGTGTCGAGCGCCAGGCTCCGTTGGCTGACGCCGGCGTTGTTGATGAGCAGGTCGACGCCTCCGCGCCAGGCGATGGCGCGCTCCGTGATGGCGGGAAGGGCGGCCAGGTCCGTGGCCTCGAAGGGCAGGATCAGGGTCGGCGCGTCCAGGCTGGCGGCGACCGCTTCCAGAGCCTCGAGCCGGCGCCCCGAAAGGACCAGCGCCGCCCCGCGAGCCGCCAGGCCCCGCGCGAGCGCCTCGCC
>DASVNS010000036.1:0-10101 GCA_036383735.1 Phenylobacterium sp.
CGGCGCTGAATGCGGGGCCGGCGCCGGACAGGCGCACCGACGGCGCGTCGGGATGCTCCAGCGCAAAGGCCAACGCCTCGCACAGCTCATCGCGCATGCGGGCGTCGAAGGCGTTGCGGGCGGCCGGCCGGTTCAGCCGCAGCCCAAGCGTCCGCCCGGCGTCGATCAGCACGCGCGGCGCGCGGTCGTCGGCGCGCTCGCGGAGTGGATAGGCGGCCCTCCAGGCCCGGAAGCCCTCCGAGGCCAACAGCATGGAATAGGCCAGCGACTCGTGGACCAACGCCTGGTCGAACGAGACGTCCAGCGTCGTGCGGAACACCTGGGCGGCGACGGCGGCGGCCACCGGTTGCCGCCCCACCGCCTCGCGCAGTTCGGAGAGCGCCGCGTCCAGCCGCTCGGGGCGCACGCCCACCCAGGGGCCGGGCGCCCCCGGGTCGGTGGAGATCAGGATGTCGAACGGGTCCAGCGCCCCGCCAGGGACCGGTCCGTCGCCGTGCACCCCGACCTGCACCACCCCCGGCGTATGGGCCAGCGGCGGCGGATCGACGCCGATCTCGGTGACGGCGAGGCCGGCGCCGGACAGTTCGGCGAGCTCGGCGAGGAGGCCGCTGTTCACGCCCCCGCCCGATCGAGGACCGGACACGCCGGCTAGGCCGCGGCGGGCTTGGCGCTCATCTCCGCCTTGAGCTGTCGGCGCAGCAGCTTGCCGGTGTCGTTGTAGGGCAAGGCGTCGCGGAACGCCCAGACCTCGGGGGTCTTGGTCGAGCGCAGCCGGGCCTTCACCCACGCGGCGAGTTCATCGACGCTGGGCGGGGCGCCACGAGCCACGATGGCCGCCGCGACCGTCTCGCCCCAGTGATCGTCGGGCACGCCCAGCACGGCCACGTCGGCCACCTGCGGATGCTCGCGCAGCACGTCTTCGATCTCACCGGGGCTCATGTTCTCGCCGCCGCGCACGATCACGTCGTCCAGTCGGCCTTCCACGAAGAGATAGCCCTCGTCGTCCAGCCAGCCGCCGTCGTTGGTGGCGAACCAGCCGTCGTCCTGCAGCACCTTCTTGTGGGTGTATTCGCCGCTGACCTGCTCGCCGCGCACATAGATCTCGCCGGGCTGATTGGGGCCGAGGGCCTTGCCGTCCGGATCGCGGATCTCGAGTTCCAGGCTGGGCAGCGGCTTGCCGACCGAGCCCAGCCGGCGCTTCGCCGCCGCGTCGTCGGAATAGATCGCCATGCGGTGATCGTCGGGGCCGAGCACGGCGATGGTGCTGGAGGTCTCGGTCAGGCCATAGGCGTTGACGAAATCCACGTGCGGCAGCCGCGCCAGCGCCCGCTCGATCACCGGCAACGGCATGCGCCCGCCGCCGTAGCTCAGCGCCTTCAGGGCCGGCAGGCTCTCGTCGCGCTTGTCCAGCACGTCCAGGATCGCGCCCAGCATGGTGGGCACCACCATGGCGTGGGTGATCTCCTCCGCGGCGGCGGCGTCGACCCAGGCTTCGGGAGTGAAGGCCTGGAGGTAGACGATGCGGCGCCCGCCGTAGACGCCGGTCAGGACCGCCGAAATCCCCGCGATATGATAGGGCGGCACGCTGACCAGGGCCGCCTCGCCGTCCTCGGCGCCCAGGAACTCGACCGTGGAGATCACATAGCTGGTCAGGTTCGCGTGGCGCAGGATCGCCGCCTTCGGCTCGCCCGTCGTGCCACTGGTGAACAGCAGGACCGCGATATCGGGCTCGGCCTCGGGCAGTGTATCCGGCGCATCGCCGGCGCAGGCCGCCTCGAAGGCCGAGCGCGCGACCACCGTGACGCCCGCGTGCGGCTGCAGCCGGCCCAGCATGTCGTCGTCCACGATGGCGACGGACGGCGAGGTGCGGGCCAGCAGCCGGTTCAGATCGGTGTCGGGCAGGCGGTAGTTCAGCGGGGCGAAGGGCTTGCCCAGCAGGGCGCTCGCGAACACCGCTACCGGCAGAGCCGACCCGTTCAGGCCCAGGAAAGCCACCGTACCGCCGCCCTGCCCGGCCAACCACCCCGCGCCGGCGCGGGCCTGGCGCCGCGTCTCGTCGAAGGTCAGGCCATCTGCCCGCCCTCCAAGCGCCAGCCGCTCGGGCGCGGCGTCCGCCGCCATGTCCAGTAGTAGCGCCGTATGCATGGGGTTCAGTCCGAAGCCGGCAGCTTCTTGGCTTCCGCGGCCCCGATCGGACGCCCATCGACGCTGAGCGATCCCTTGCCGGCCTTCGAGCACAGCACCTCGAGCCCGGTCTCGGGGTCGGTGTAGCGTTTGCCCGCGGCGCTGCCGTCCGCATGAGCGTCGGAGAGCACCAGGTCGTCGGCGCGCGCCGCGCCGTGGGCGACCACCGCGTGGCCGCCGCATTCCAGGCTGGCCGCCGCTTTGGGCGGACGCACCACCACCAGCTCCGCGTCGCAAACCGCGCTCTTCCAGCGCGACCCCGGCTTCAGGTCCATTTGTCCTCACTCCCTAATCGCCGCGAGCTTAGCGCCCAGGCTCGCTGCCGTCGACGCGGATGCGCAGGGGTGAGGCCGTCCCGACGCACGTGGGTGACCGAGGGTGAGGGGTCGCGAGGGAGCTCCGCGCGCCCCGATCTGCGCGGGCCCCCACGGTCCGCCGGACCTGTGTTCCGCCGCTTGCCGCTTAGCTTGGCATAACATCGCTCACTTAATGGGCATGGTGCGAATTTAAGTGCAGCTTCACGGACTGAGGCTCGCCTCTCAGGCGTATCGCTTTTCTTACGTTTTTTTAGATAGTTAACGAAGATTCATCGCGATTCGCACGCCATGTTCGCCGAACATGCGAACTCGCGGTTGTTTGACGCAGGCTCTTTGGAGGCTAAAGGGTGGTTAACGTACGGCGAAGGTCGTGTGGGTCTGTCCTATTCTGGATGACGGGAAGCTCTGGGGAACCACCATGCACATCAAATCTATTCTGGCCGCGGGCGCCGCGGTTATCGCCTTAGCTGCCAGCAGCGCGGCGTCGGCCGCCGTGATCATCGAACAGGGCAATATTGCCGGCAACCTCGACACCGTCCTTCTGGATGGCGCCGACACGGGCTTGGATAAAACCATCCTGGGCGAGAGCAACGAGGGCTGGACCGTGGTGGTCACCGGCCTGGAAAACATCAAGCCCAGCAACCATGGCGGTAGCCAGGTGTGGGTCGAAGGCAGCGATGGCGGACTGAGGTATCTCGACGTCGCAACGCCGGACGCGACCTTCACCAGGGCCGAGTTGAATATCAACTACCTGAAGACCGCAGACTTCAACATCACGCTGTGGGGCTATGACGCGAACGGCAACGCCTTCACGCAATACGTGGATAAGAACCTCCTCGCCTATCCGCCGGGCGCCCCCGAGTTCGACGACATTTCGAAGAACACGTTCTTCAACTTCATGGCCACGGGTGGCGACGTGTTCACGCACGTGAGCTTCACGACCACTGAGGATGTGGCCGTCGGTCAGATCCGCCTGGGCGCCGTCACCGGGGTGGTTCCGGAACCCGCGAGCTGGGCCTTGATGATCACCGGCTTCGGCGGCGTGGGCGCTATGATGCGTCGTCGCCGGGTCGCACTCGCCGCCTAGGCGAGACTTCCAGCATCCGACAGCACAAGAGGCCCTGGTTCCCCAGCCAGGGCCTCATTCGTTTGCGGCCCACCGCTGCGTAGTCAGCGCCGCCGGTGGAACATCCGCCCTGGGGGGCGGTTCCTCTCCCACAACAAAGGAGGAGGAACCCGATGCGCATCGCCCTCTACGCCGCCGGCCTCAGCCTGGCGCTTGCGATGGCCGCCCAGGCCCAAACGTCCAACACCCCGGCCGCCAACCCGCCGCCCGGCGCACCCACCGTGACAGCAGGCGCGGTGAACCCGCCAGCCGTCGACACCAGCGCGACGACCTCGCCCTACAGGACGGGGATGGTGATCCGGGACGCACAGGGATCGACCGTCGGCACGGTCTCGCGGGTGATCCGTACGCCCGACGGCGCCACGACGATCTCCGCCAATGTGGACGGGCGCAACGTGAACCTGCCGGCCTCGGCCCTGACCCTCGGGTCCGACGGCGTCGCGGTCAGTTCGCTGAGCAAGGCCCAGATCGCGGCGGCCATCGCGCCGCCGAGCTAAGGCGGGGTATGCCCAAGTCGCCTGGTCAGGCGTGGTGCGCCCGGTCTCCGCGCGTCCTGCTGATGTCGCGGACGAACCGTCGCTTGTTGAAGATCTCGACCTCTTCACACTCCGGATGTTCCGCGAGCATCCTGAGTGCGGCCTGCAGGGCGTCGACCATTTCGCCCTCGACCACAGCTATCTGTGGCGCCTCCAGAGCGGACCCGACGCCGCTGATCCTGAAGTCCATATTGTCCCCCGACATACTCTTCCCATGCCGCGTAACAACGATGTGGGGACCTGGCTAGAAACCCTTGGATGCAGACGCCGGAGACGCGCGCGAAGAGCGCACGCCTCGGTGGCGCCGAACCGCTAGAAAAGATCGCCGTACTGGTATTCCACGCCACCGCCATAGCCGGCGAACTCCCGCGCATGCACCAGCCCGCCGGTCGGCGCCGAATCGACGTCCGTACTGTCGTGGTCGAGGCTGTAGTAGAACTCGCCGCCGCTGCCCGACTTGTCGCTGCCGAACTTGATCGCCGCCCCCACCAGGTGCGCGTCGGCCAGCTGAGCATTGCGCGCCAGGATCTCGCTGAGCGCGTCCTGGTACCAGGTGTCGAGGTCGTCGTTGACCGAGCCCGGCGTGTCGACCTTCACGAAGAAGAACTCTTCGTCCTCGCCTTGGCCCGGCGTCAGGTCGAAATAGAAGGTCACATGCGAGATGTCCTTGGGCATCGTCGCAAAGCTGCCCCCGTCGTCGATCGCATCGACAGGCGCTGCGGTGATCGTGGTCTTGGGCATCGGACCCCTCCTGGAATGAGGGCTCAAGAGGCCGCGACCGCGCTAAAGAACCCCCAAACAATCAAGCTTAAATCCCAGCCAAGGTTAACCGGCGGGGGGACCGGCGTTGCCGATCGCGCCGCAATTGAATCACTTCTGTCGAATTCGAATCGCTTCTGATCGACGTCGGCACTCAATGAGGAGTTGGAGCGGGCGAAGGGATTCGAACCCTCGACACCTAGCTTGGGAAGCTAGTGCTCTACCCCTGAGCTACGCCCGCGCGCCGGGCGGGGAACATAGCGGCGAGCGCGAGCTGAGCAAGCCGCACCGGACCAAAACCGGAGAAATTTCTCCCGACCTTCTCCCGGCCAGCCTTTTGGAGGTCGGTGCACACTGGCCCGGGGCGCGGCGGCCAAGGCTTTGAATTGACCTCGTGACCTCAGGGCCGCACGATTGGTCAAACACTCCAAGGAGAGATCAGCATGGCCGATGGCGCGACGCACGACCGGGCGACCTTTACGACAATGGCTGAAGGCACACAGGCCGATTGGAACGCTATCGTCGGCGAGATGGGGCAGCACCGGGGCCAGCACGTGGACCGGATCGTCAGTCACCTGAACCTGTTGGGCGGCGACTACGGCGGCTTCAACGTCGATCGGCTGGAGCACAGCCTGCAGACCGCGACCCGGGCGTTCCGGGCGGAGCAGGACGAGGAGTATGTGGTCTGCGCCCTGCTGCACGACATTGGCGACATCCTGCTGCCGGCCAGTCACGCCGAGATGGGCGCGGCGATCCTGAAGCCCTACATCTCCGAGCAGAACCACTGGATGCTGGAGAAGCACGGCATCTTCCAGGGCTACTATTTCTTCCACTATCTGGGGCTGGACCGCGACATGCGCGACGAATGGCGCGGCCATCCCTGGTTCGAGCACACCGCCCAGTTTTGCCATCTCTACGACCAGAACTCGTTCGACCCGGCCTATGACTCCATGCCGCTGGAGGCGTTCGTGCCGATGATGCGGCGGGTGATGGAAACGCCGAAGCACTCGATCTACAGCAAGCCCCAGGCCGCCTGACCGGATGGGACGGGAAGGCGGAGGAGCCGGGCGCCTGCGCGGGGCGGCGGTAGCGCCTTTCCGTCTCAGCGGCGCACGAGCGGCCGCACCACGGCGGCCAGGATGACCAGCGGGGACAAGGCCCAGGTCAGGATGCGCGGACCCAGGCCCGAGGCGCGCTTGCGGAAGTAGCGGGCCAGGCCGACGCCCTTGTGGAACTCCACCTTCAGCGGGCTGGTCTGGCTGGTGCCGCCGATATGGACCACCTCCGCCTTCGGGTGGAACAGCACCTCGCCCCCCGCCTGACGCACGCGCCAGCAGAGGTCGACGTCCTCCACGTGGAGGAAATAGCCCTCGTCGAAGCCGCCCACGCCGTCGAAGTCCTCGCGGCGCATGCAGAAACAGGCGCCGGAGATGGTCGGCGCGCTCACGGCCTGCTCGGGCAGGGCCTCGGCCTCCCAGTGCACCTCGAAGCGACGCAGGGCGGGCGCGAACTGCGCCAGCCCGCTCATGGACATCAGGGCGCTGATCGGCGTGATCTCGCCCCGCCGCGCGCCGCGCTGCTCGGTGCCATCGGCGTTCAGCACCCGCCCGCCCACGATGCAGGGCGCCGGCCGATCCTCGATCTCCCGGGCCAAGGCGGCGACGCAGCCCGCCTGCAGGAAGGCGTCCGGGTTCAGGAACACCAGCAGGTCGCCCCTGGCGTTGGCGGCCCCCAGGTTGGCGCCGCGTGCGAAACCGACGTTGCCGTGGCCGGTCTTCAGCACCACCCGCCCGTCGCGCGCCGCCAGCGCCCGCAGCCGCTGCGCCTCGACCGGCGTGGAGCCATTGTCGACCACCACAAGCTCGTCCACCAGCGGATCCGCCAGCACGCAGGCCAGGCTCTGCTCCAGCGCCTCGCCGGTCATATAGACCACCATCACCACGGAGACGCTGCGCCGCGGCGCCGGGCAATTCAGGCGAGCGACCGGCTCGGAGACGAGGATCGGCGCGGCGATGCTGTTCATCCAGCCTCCATCCCGCCGGCGACCTCACCGGCATCCCCGTCGCTCCCCGAACGGGCAAGATCGGGCGGAGTCGCCTCGGTGGCAAGGATGTTCGCAGCTTCGGCGAGTGTCACGATCTGCTGGCCATCGGAGCCCAGGCGCCGCAGCGCGAGCTTGCCCTCCTCGGCTTCGCGGCGCCCGACCACCGCGATCACCGGCGTCTTGCCCAGGCTGTGCTCGCGGATCTTGTAGTTGATCTTCTCGTTGCGCAGGTCGGTCTCCACCCGCAGGCCCGCGGCGCGAAGCTGCCGGGCGGCCTTCAAGGCGAAGTCGTCGGCGTCCGAAGTGATCGTGGCGACCACCACCTGGACCGGCGACAGCCACAGCGGGAAGGCGCCGGCGTAGTTCTCGATCAGCACGCCGATGAACCGCTCCAGCGAACCGCAGATCGCCCGGTGCAGCATCACCGGCCGGTGCTTCTGGCCGTCCTCGCCGACATACTCCGCGTCCAGCCGCTCAGGCAGCACATAGTCCAGCTGGATCGTGCCGCACGTCCACAGACGGCCGATGGAATCCTTCAGCACCCAGTCCAGCTTGGGCGCGTAGAAGGCGCCGTCGCCCTCGGCGATCACCGGCTCGACCCCGGCCTTGCGCGCCGCCGACAGCATCTGCGTCTCGGCCTTGTCCCAGAATTCGTCCGAGCCCGCGCGGATCTCCGGGCGCGTCGCCAGGGCGATGTGGTCGCGCTCCAGGCCGAAGTCGGCGTGGACCGAGTTGGCCAGTTCGATGAACCGCGCCGTCTCCTCCTCGATCTGGTCCTCGCGGCAGAAGATGTGCGCGTCGTCCTGCGTGAAGGCCCGCACCCGCATCAGCCCGTGCAGCGCGCCCGACGGCTCGTAGCGGTGGCAGGCGCCGAACTCGGCCATCCGCAGCGGCAGGTCACGGTAGGACTTCTGGCCGAACTTGAAGATCTGCACGTGGCCCGGGCAGTTCATCGGCTTCAGGGAGAGCTCCTCGCCCTCCTCCGTCTCGCAGACGAACATGTTGGGCCGGTACTTGTCCCAGTGCCCGGACTTCTCCCAGAACACCCGGTCCAGCACCTGCGGCGTGCGCACCTCGTTGTAGCCGGCGGCGTCCAGGCGGCGGCGAACATAGCTCTCGATCGTGCGCCAGAGGGTCAGGCCCTTGTCGTGCCAGAACACCATGCCCTTGCCCTCTTCCTGCATGTGGAAGAGGTCCATGGCCCGGCCGAGCTTGCGGTGATCGCGCTTCTCGGCTTCCTCGAGCCGGTTGAGGTAGGCTTCCAGGTCGGCCTCGGACGCCCACGCCGTGCCGTAGATCCGCTGCAGCATCGGGTTGCGATGGTCGCCGCGCCAATAGGCGCCGGCCAGCTTCGTCAGCTTGAACGCCTTGCCCGCCGCCTTGGTGGACGGCAGGTGCGGCCCGCGGCACAGGTCTTTCCAGTTCCCCTGCCAATAGACGCTGACCTGCTCGCCGGCCGGGATACCCTCGACGATCTGCGCCTTGTACTCTTCGCCGATGCCGCGGAAGTGGGCGATGGCCTCGTCGCGGTCCCAGACCTCGCGCCGGATCGGCTCGTCACGGTCGACGATCTCCTTCATGCGCTGTTCGATCCTGGCCAGGTCGTCCAGGCTGAACGGCTCCTCGCGGGCGAAGTCGTAGTAGAAGCCGTCCTCGATCGCCGGCCCGATGGTCACCTGCGTGCCGGGGAACAGCTCCTGCACCGCCTCGGCCAGGATGTGGCTGACGTCGTGGCGGATCGTCTCCAGCGCGTCCGGCGACTCGCGCGTCAGGATCTCGAACGCGCCGCCACGCTCCAGCGGGCGGTCCACGTCCAGCAGCTCGCCGTCCAGCTTGATGAGAATGGCCTTCTTGGCCAGGGAGACGGCGATCGACGCCGCCACCTGCTTGCCCGTCACGCCCGCCTCGAACTCGCGCTTCGAGCCGTCCGGGAAAATCAGGTCGATCATGTTTCACAGGTCCATTTGCGCGAGGCGTTTTCAGCCTTGGCGCGCGGCGGCGGCGGCGGGTCGTATCCCGCGCCACCCCAGGGATGACAGCGACACAGCCGCTTGACGGTGAGCACGCTCCCCCGCCAGGGGCCGTGGCCGATCAGGGCTTCGGCGGCGTACTCCGAGCAGGTCGGAGCGAACCGGCACTGCCGCCCGATCAGCGGCGAAAGCGTCAGCTTGTAGGCGCGTAGAAGCCCACGGACGCATCTCTCGTAGAAGCTCATGCCGGCTGCGGTTTGCAATTGCGGACCCCGTGCCTACGCCGGGACCCCGAGAGGTTCAAGCCGCGCCGGCGGGAGTAGTTCGCGCACCCGCCGTGACGGCCGGCGAGGCAGCCGGGCTGGAACGAGCGGCGATGTCCGTCAGACGAACCATGGCGAACCGATGTGAAAACGAGGCGGGCCGAGTATCACGGATGGGCGGTGAACGGAACCTTTGGAAGGATGCGCAGCAAGCTGGCGCGCGGTCGCGCCGTCCGGGCGATGGCCCGTCGGTGGGTGGGATCGTGGGATGGGGTTCGGGGCGCGCCGCGCGGTCAGCCGGAGTCGCGATGGGGCGGGAAGGCCAGCGGCGGCTCGGCCGCGTCGCCGGTGTCGTCGCCGGTTTCATCGTCCGCGTCGGCCAGGTCTTCGGGGAAGACCGTGGGGCGCGGCAGCGTGCGCCACGCCCGGGCGAGGTCTTCGGGCAGGTCGAGCATCCGGCAGGCGCGCAGCACCTGTGCGTCGAGATCGGCGGTCGCGAAGTCGTCCGCCTCGATCCAGTCGTCCAGCGCCATGTCGAAGTCGACGAGGCGGTCCTCGCGCTCGCGGGGGTCGTCGATGGCGGCGCCGGCGACGCGGGCCACTGCGTCCTGGAGATCGAGCGTGCGCGCCTCGATTGCGCGCTCGCGGACGAAATCGTCGCGGCCGCCCACGATCTTCGCGCGGGCCGCGCGATCGTCCGCGGCCTGGGCGGCCTTCATCTTCAGCGCCAGGGTCGAGCGCAGGCAGCGCGACACCCGCTGGTAGGTCCGCCCCAGGCTCGCGACCGCCTCGGGTTCCGTCGCCGCGGTGAACTGTGCATGCGCATGGGCCACGGCCTCCATGTCCCGCTCGGCGAGCCAGGCCATCATCTCCAGGTCGCGGTCGGTGGCGGACATGGAGGG